>CAYPZY010000030.1:2444-2783 GCA_964415155.1 uncultured Bdellovibrionales bacterium | reverse complement strand
CTTCATCACGACGTTTATTTTGTTCATCGTCGCGCCGTTTACGATTCTCTTCGTCCTGGCGCTTGCGTTGTTCGTCTTGTTGACGTTTCTGCTGCTCTTCCTGCTGACGGCGATTGCGCTCTTCTTGCTGCTGGCGCTCCTGCTGCTTACGCGATTCCTCCTGCTGACGTTTCTGCTGCTCTTCCTGCTGACGGCGATTGCGCTCTTCTTGCTGCTGACGTTCCTGCTGCTTACGTGATTCGTCTTGCTGGCGTTTTTGTTGTTCCTCTTGTTGACGGCTGTTACGCTCTTCCTGCTGCTGGCGTTCCTGTTGCTTACGTGATTCGTCTTGCTGACGTT
>CAYPZY010000030.1:0-2344 GCA_964415155.1 uncultured Bdellovibrionales bacterium | reverse complement strand
TTTGTTGTTCCTCTTGTTGACGACGGCTACGCTCTTCCTGCTGCTGGCGTTCCTGCTGCTTACGTGATTCGTCTTGCTGACGTTTTTGTTGTTCCTCTTGTTGACGACGGCTACGCTCTTCCTGCTGCTGGCGTTCCTGTTGCTTGCGCGACTCGTCTTGCTGCCGCTCATGTTCTTTATTGTTGTTATTGTCTTTTCCACCACGGGCAAATGCCGGGCTTGTCATCGGCATGGCTAAGGAAATAGCCACGAAAAGTTTGGTTAAATTCTTTTTAAAGTTACTACGGTTACCCTCTACGGTCGCGCTCATTGGTCCCCCCATCGTTGCGCAAATTACACAAAGGTCACATTTTGACCATTTACTGTCGCTCTTAGAGCAAGCGAAAGGCCACAATTTCAGAGCCACAACGGCTCCAAAGGGCAATGACAAAACATTTAACACACTGCGATTGCTTGGTCTGCGCACAAAGATGAAATGAATAAATTTCATTGGGGTTAAAGTGGCATCGCTTTCATAAGGAGGTCCGATTATCTATTTTGAGACATTTTGGGATAAATAAACAGATCTGATCTATTGGCGAGCAAATTTCGCTGCTCGAGTAATCTGATCTTTACTTGGTTTCATATTGGTATAAAGGACGAATTGTTCGCGCGCTTGTATGGCGGCAACATCAGATCCCGATATAGATTTGATAGATACGTATTTCGCAAACTTAATTAATGGTGTTTCTACAGGCAGGGCAACAACATCAAAAGCGTACTTGGCATTTCTGATCATAGATTCAGGAAACGAGTAAGAATTGGCTTCAGGTCTTCCCTGCATGCCAATTGGAGTCACGTTAATGAGAAGATCATACCGCTCCTCTGACATTTCAGTTCTGAAATTATAACTATATAAAGAAGCGAGCTTCTCTCCGGCCTCGCGATTTCGCGCAACAATAGTTCCATTGTCAAATCCAGAGTTTTTCATAGCACAAGCAACGGCCTTGGCCATTCCTCCACTTCCCCTTAGAATAAAACTCGAAGTCTTTTCAATTTGGTGGCCACGCACAAGTTCGCAAATTGCGGCATAATCAGTATTATAGCCCTTTAACATGTTATCGTTGTTTACGATTGTGTTAACCGACATAATCGCCTTTGCGGTTTCATCAAGTTCATCAAGATACTCAATGCATGATTCCTTAAAAGGCATGGAAATTCCCGCACCGCGAATACCTAGACTTCGAATGCCCGTAAGAGCTCCTTTAATGTCGGTAGTCGTACAAGCCTTATATATATAGTTGAGATTAAATTCCTGAAATAAAAAATTGTGAAAGCGGGTTCCGAAGTTGGTAGGGTGTCCTGCTAACGAAATACATAATTTTGTATCTTTATTTACTTGCATAACTAGGCCGCTTAAAAATAAGCGGCCAAAAAACAAAAGTAAAGCAATTATTATTACTGTACGCGAGTATAAGTTGTATTGCCCTCTTCACGAACAATGACGAGTTCACCGTCAGTTACTGTGAAAGTAAGAGACTCCGGCGAAACATTTAGATTACAGTCGATGTCACCAATCTTACCTGCTGTCTTCTGCGCGGTTCCCCCAATGATGAACTTATCGCCTTCCACTTTTGTAGGAACGTCCACTGACGCTTCAAGAACTTCACCGTTTAACTCACATTTTACACCAAACGCGGTTTTTGCTTCTTCGATATTCATCGACAAAGTCGACTTGAATCCATTCTGCTCGACAGTGTATTGCCATTTTCCAAAAATACTTGCAGAAAATGCCATTGCAGAACCAGCAACACACATTACTGAAAATAGAGCGATTATTTTTTTCATTTTACTTCCTCCTTGTTGTTAAAACGTACATACGAGGTTACGGGAACAAGAAAAAAAATCAAACTTTTTTGTCGTGAAATAAATAGCGAGTTAAGCACCTAAAATAATTATTGGTTTGTATGACTCATGTTCTCTACTAGCGATTAAATTAAATTCACAAAAATACTTTTTTAAAAAACTATCCTTTAATACAAAGAAATTGTTTCATAACAGCAACTACCTCGACCAAATCACTCTGATTTTTCATGACTTGATCAATGTCCTTATAGGCACCAGGAATTTCATCAATCACACCTTGGTCTTTGCGACACTCAACACCTTCGGTCTGTTGACGTAAGTCTTCAAGCGAAAATTTTTTCTTAGCCTCTGTACGCGACATTCTTCTGCCGGCACCGTGCGAGCATGAAAGAAAAGAATCAGGATTTCCCAGTCCTCTAACAATATAGGATCGCGTTCCCATAGAGCCAGGAATGATGCCCAAATCACCTCTTGCAGCTCGCACCGCGCCCTTTCTCGT
>CAYPZY010000029.1:0-13800 GCA_964415155.1 uncultured Bdellovibrionales bacterium | reverse complement strand
AGGCCTCCTTCGACATCTTCTAAAACACAAGAGATTCCGCATAAAAAATTGTCGGCTAGTTTCATGCCTGCGGGCCAAATATCTTGCAAATCAATCTGAATAATTAAAGCGTCCCGTTGATGCATCGTTAGAATCTCTGGCTCATTTGCCGCCGTCAGCGTACGACTACCAACACGATAGTCGTCAAAACCATAGAGCGCCCAATCCCCTGAAGGGGATGCGTTTATTTCGATGTACTTTCGCTGACCATTTGGCAAAACAAAAAGCTCAAAACAAGTGTGCTTCCACAATTCATCGCGCCGACCTGGCTTCGAACTTTTTGCGGGGATTCGCAGTCGTGAGACGTCGCCTTTAACGGTAAACTTCACAGAAATAAAATCGAGCATAAAGACGAGATCGGTCTCAACCTTAAAGGATTTTTCGCCGGTGAAGGATTTTAAAATAAAATGATAAGGTTCCATAAAAAACTAGTTCTTAAATAAACTAAGTTTCATCAATATACAATCGCGCTCTTCATTTAAGTATTTAAGTAAGCGACGGCGCAAAAACTCGGGAGCAGCTAATGGCGTGATTTGACGGAAGCCAATACGGGCATAAAATGTCTCAAGATGAGTGTAGGGAATACAATATGCCTCACCAATGTTTTTTTCGGCGAGTAACTTCAAAAATTTTTTTAATAAAATAGTTCCAACGCCAGCTCGTTGAAAATCATCGGCGATGTACATTCCACGTAAAACCGTAACGCCGTTTTCTTGACACAAACGAACGGCACCGATGATGTCACCATCCATGCGTGCTGTAATGATATCGTCATCTTCAGAAATGTCGGCGGCGTAGCCTACTCGCTGATAAAATTCGCGGATTTTGCCAAGGTGATCGAGGCTTGCGTCGTTGTTCAATTTTATCTCCATACTTGTATATTGGTAGACTCCAGCATTTTGCACAAGTATAATTTCTTAACGAGGAATTTTTTAATGAAAAACAAAATTAAAAAAGTAGCTCTTTTGGTTGGCGGAATGGGTGGCGAAAGAGAAGTAAGTCTAAATACTGGCAACGCCTTTGCTTCGGCTCTCAAAGAACTTCCTTACGAATATTTTATTATTGATGCAAAAGAGGATTTGCCTCGCAAGCTCATGGACCTTAGTCCAGATGTCGCGCTTCTTGCTCTTCATGGAAAGTATGCCGAGGACGGAACTGTTCAGGGAATTTGTGAGTATCTCAAAATTCGTTACAGCGGCTCGGGTGTCTTGGCGTCAGCGTTAGCTTTGCACAAAATCGTTTGTAAGCATTTGTTCGTTCAACACAATATTCCAACTGCAGAGTATCAGGTGATCGATACTAAAAAAACACCGCTCGCCAAAGTAAAAGTGAACTTAACACTTCCTTTCGTTATTAAACCCTCGCGAGATGGTTCGAGTCTTGGTATTACGATTTGCCACTCACAGGAGCAGGTCGATCCAGGTTTAAAGTTGGCCGCGCAATATGATCATGCAATTTTAATCGAGAAATTTATTCCTGGAATGGAGTTAACTGTACCTATTTTTCGCAATAAAGCGCTCACTCCCATTGAGATTGTTCCCAAAGCTGGGTACTACGACTATCAAAATAAATACACAAAAGGTAAGACTGATTATTATTTACCGCCGAGAATGGATAAGAAAATTATCGAAAATGCTCAACGTATAGCTGAGAAGTGCTTTGAGATTTTGGACCTTCGCAATTACGCACGTGTCGACTTCCGCGTTAAAGATAATGTTGAGCCAATGGTCATGGAGGTAAATGCACTTCCTGGTTGCACCGAAACATCTTTAGTTCCAAAATCGGCCGCTCACGATGGAATTTCTTTTAAAGAATTTGTTCAAGAATTGGTGGAGTCAGCAACTCTGGACTATGAAAATCTTAAATAAATCTTTTTCTTCAACTCTCGCTTTCATCGCGGGTTTTGTGCTCGTCCTTTTGATCGCGCTGTCCTTTGGATTCGACAGTAAAATTTTTTCCCGAACCAATATGCGAGTAACCTCTTTGGACTCTGAAGATGAAAACCAACAATTCACATCGTTAAAAAATGAGATATTGGCGGAGTATGGTTTTTTGCAGGTTACTTCTTTGTGGGATGTCGACATTCAAAAAATTCTCAAAGAAGTAAAACGAAAGGCGTGGATAGAAGAGGCGCAGATTAATCGCCTTTTTCCTAATAAACTTACACTGGGGTTATCTCTAAAAAAAATCGCGCTTCTTTACGTGGATGATGCCGGTATTTGGCTGCCAATTTCTAACGATGGAATGATTCTTCCAAAAATGCCTGACATGAAAATGCCGGATGTGCCGTTTCTTCGCGGCAGAAAATTTTATGAAAATAAATCCTCTCGAGAGAAAGCGGTGGCGCTCTTAAAACTTTTACCTGCGACTGGCTGGTTGAGCCAACAAACCGTTGGTGAAATTTATCTTGATTCCAAAAATGGCTTTGAGCTTTTACTCAATAAAAATGGCACGAAAGTAATTTTAGGAAATGATAATTACGATTTGAAAATCAAAAGAGCTGGAAAAGTTGTTGAATATCTCGAGGCGAAGAATATTATTGGTCGCGTCATCGATGCTCGATTCGAAAAGAAAATCCTTGTCAGACTGCGTAAGGGAACATAGGCTTTTAGATAGGTTAAAACCTTAGTTTGGTCTTGGAGACCATCCTGAACTACCCCAACTTAAGGGGAAAATCAGGGAAAAAACCGGGCAAGAGGGCAAGGATGTCTAAGCCGATCAAATCAGAGCAGGTCGTCGCCGGCCTGGATATAGGTTCTTCAAAAGTCGTTTTTCTCATCGGAATTCCCAATCATCATGGTAGCGTTGATGTCATCGGTATTGGATCAGTACCAAGTCCAGGTTTACGCCACGGTGTTTTAATTAACATTGAAATGACCATCGAAGCGATTCGCAAAGCCAAAGAAGAAGCGGAATTGATGGCGGGTCATAAAGTTGACGATGTTTGGTTGGGTGTCGGTGGAACTCATATCAAATCTTTTGATTCCAAAGGCATGGTCGCAATTCGCAATAAAGAGGTAGCAACCGATGATATCCAAAGAGTTATCGAAGCTGCTAAAGCAGTGGCGGTACCGGCGGATCGCGAGGTTCTGCACGTTCTTCCTCGCGAGTTTAAAGTTGATGAACAAGAGGGGATTTACGATCCCATTGGTATGTCGGGAGTGCGTTTAGAAGCATTAGTTCACATTGTGACTGGTGCCAACACTGCTTTGCAAAACACCATTAAATGCACTCACAAAGCTGGGTTAAAAGTGAAAGGAATTGTTTTACAATCCTTAGCTTCCTCTCTTGCTGTACTTAGCGAAGACGAGAAAAAACTAGGTGTTGCGTTTGTAGATATGGGTGCGGGCACAACAGACATTATCTCTTATATTAATGGTAGCGTGGCCTATACTTCTGTTCTTCCCATTGGTGGCGCTTATTTTACCCATGACATTGCTGTCGGTCTGCGTACTCCACAGGATCACGCTGAAGATATTAAACGTAAATATGGTTCGGCTTTACTGAATTTAATTAACGAAGAAGAAACTATCGAAGTCAAAAGCGTTGGTGGTCGAGAAAGTCGCATGGTTTTAAGAAAAAATCTTTGCGAAGTCATCGAGCCAAGAGCTGAAGAAACTTTAAATCTTATCAAAAGCGAAATTATTAAAAGCGGCCTGCAATCACAGTTAGGATCGGGAATGGTTTTGACGGGTGGAGCAAGTCAGTTAGATGGTTTGGTTGAAATGGGAGAATTCATTTTTGATATTCCTGTTCGCCGAGGAATTCCATCGCGCGTCGGTGGTTTAGCAGATGTGGTAAAATCGCCTAGTTTATCGACCGCTGTTGGTCTTCTAGTTTACGCCATCAAAGAACTGAATTTAAATAAAGATACAGCTAATCATGAAAAGAAATTTCCTGAAATCGTCGTCGACTGGGCACGAAAGCTTAGAGACGTTATAACTCAAGGTTTGTAGGACCAAGGAGGAGTCATGTTTGAATTAGAAGAAAATATAAATATCGGTGCTAACATCAAGGTCATTGGTATCGGCGGTGGCGGAAGTAACGCTGTTGCGACAATGATTGAATCCGGTCTTGATGGCGTCGAATTCATTGTTGGTAATACCGACCTTCAAGCTTTGCAAGCCCATCCATCGGCTGCAAAACTTCAACTTGGTTCTGAATTAACTAAAGGATTGGGAGCAGGAGCAAATCCTGAAATTGGCAAACGTGCGGCGATTGAATCCTACAATGACATCGTCGAAGCTTTAGAAGGTGCGGACATGGTTTTTGTCACTGCCGGAATGGGTGGTGGTACAGGAACTGGTGGTGCTCCTATTGTTGCAAAAATCGCCCGCGAACTTGGTGCTCTTACTATCGGTGTTGTTACTCGACCATTTTCTTTCGAAGGTAAAAAACGTCAACGTCAAGCGGATGCTGGTATTGCAGAACTTCGCGAAAATGTTGATACACTCATCGTAATTCCTAACCAAAAGCTTTTATCTATCGCTGCCGAAAAAACTCCACTACTTGAGAGTTTCAAAAAAGCCGATGCTGTTCTCATGCAAGCCGTGAAAGGTATCTCTGATCTTATTAATGTTCGCGGTCTTATCAATTTGGATTTTGCTGACATCAGAACAGTTATGGCTTCTAAAGGCATGGCAATCATGGGTTGCGGAACTGCCGCCGGCGAAAATCGCGCTGTGGAAGCGGCAACTGCGGCGATTTCTTCTCCTCTTCTCGAGAACATCGCCATCGATGGAGCAACTGGAATTATCATCAACGTTACAGGGCCAGAAAATCTCAGCCTTTGGGAAGTCAACGAAGCTTCGACTCTTATTACCGAAGCAGCTCATGAAGACGCAGAAATCATTTTTGGCGCCGTTATCGACAAAGATATGGATCCATCGGAAGTGCGCGTGACTGTTATTGCTACTGGCTTCGGCCAAGTGGTTAGTCAATCAACTGTTCGTGAACAGTTGGCTCGCGCCCAAGCACTTGTTCAAAATCAAGCTCTAAGCTTTGATTCTGTAAATATGAATATGAACAACATGAACATGAATATGGATGTGAACATGCACGCACAACGTCCATACTCAGACATGAATTTCTCGCAAAATCCTCATGAGCCAACAAGGCCTGTCATGCAGGCTCCGCAACAGCAAATGCAAATGCAGAATCCATTGCCACAACAGCCAGTTCAAGGCATGGCACCAACAAAAAAGGATGATGTTTTGCCACGAGATATCTTGCTGGCCAAAGCTAAAGCTTATCGTGACCAAGCTAATGCGAAAAAACAACCAGAACAATTATCAATGGATGTAAATCCTCAGACAGAAGCTAATCCACTATTTACCGGACCTGCGGGTGATATGAATTTCGAAAATTATAATTTAGAAGTTCCAACATATCTCCGCCGTCGTCAAAACGATACGGGTGCAGACCAAAATAGTTAAGCTTTTTAGATCGATGGAATAGATGCAGGCTTATTTTGTTTCCGATATCCATCTTCGCTCTATGCAAGAGGTTAACGCACGCTTGTTCGTGCGCTTTTTAAAATCCCTGCAAGTTAAGGACGGCGTCACTCATTTGTTTTTAGTGGGTGACATCTTTGATTTTTGGATTTCCGATCATAAATATTTTATCGAAAAATTTGAACCCATCGTGACGGAAATTCAGCGGCTAGTTAAAGACGGTATCGCTGTTCACTATTTTGAAGGCAATCATGATTTGTATTTAAAAAACTACTGGACCAATCGTTTAGGCGTTAAAGTCTATACGGAGCATGAAGTTTTTAAACTTAACGGTTTCAAAGTGCGCGTTGAACATGGTGATTTGATCGATCTCACCGATAAAGGTTATCTGTTTCTAAAAAAGGTTTTACACACGCCTGTCATGCAATTTATTGCCGAAAGTTCGCCTGAAGGTTTCATCGCTAAAATCGGTGAGCGCGCCAGCCAGGCAAGCCGATACTACACGAGTAACATCAAAACTCAAAAAGTCGAATCAACCATCGATAAAATTCGTCTCCACGCCCACAAAAAAATTAAAGAAACCGAATTCGACTACATCATTTCAGGTCACCTCCATGTCCGCGACGAGTATTCCTTCGTCTGGGGCGGCAAAAAAGTTCATTCCATCAATCTCGGTTCCTGGATGCACGAACCCTGCGCCTACAAGATCACCGAAAAAACCGCCGGCTTTATGAAGATCGTCTAACTAAAAAGTACCAGGTACCTTTTTGTAACGGCACTGCATTAAAATATTGATTTCTTTTCAGGAAATGCTGAACCAGTGGTGGTGAAAGTGGCATTGCACCTGCAATAGGTAGTGTCAGCTGACAACAGTAAAATCAAATACGAGAAGGCCTCGATTTAAGCCGCAAACTGAGTGGGCTGTAGTGCTACGTTTTCCGAAATCGGCGAAAACCCCCACCAAATAACTTTGCCTGCGCAAGGTTATAGTCGCACGGAACTCTTCGAGCGAATTGCCAAATTTCTTAAACGTTAGTGTTGAAGCAATTGCTCTGCGTGCGCAATACTTGTTTTTGAAATTTTCTCGCCTGAAATCAGTCGTGCCACTTCTTGAACTCGCGCTTTACTGGTAAGTTCTGAAATTTCCATTTTCACTTTGCTGCCCGAAACTTTCTTGCTTACAAAGAAATGGACATCACCTTGCGCCGCCACTTGTGGTAAGTGGGTGATACAAATGACCTGTTGATTTTTGGCAATCTGACGAAGTTTCAGACCAACTTTTTCGGCAGTTTCACCACTGACGCCCGTATCCACTTCATCAAAGAGATAGGTGCGCGGTTTATCATCTTGGCCAACGACCTGTTTGATCGCCAAAAGAATGCGGCTTAACTCGCCACCACTAGCAAACTTAGCAAGAGGAAGTGGAACGCCGTCTTTAGAAACCTTCGTCATAAATTCAACATCGGTAATTCCGTGCGGGCCAACAATCTCACTTTTTTCAATTTTGATAGTGAAGCTAACACCCTTCATATTGAGATCTTTGAGCTCCGAATTTACTTCTTGGCTTAAAAGTTTCGCGCCATCACAGCGTTGCTTATGGAGTTTGCTGGCAATTTCTAATTGCTCTTTTTCAATTTCACGTTGCCGCTGGCGCAATTCTTCGAGATTCTGATCAAAATTTTCGAGCTTCGCAATTTCTGCTTCGGAATTGCTGAGGTACTCAAGCATTTCCTTACTGGTGGGTCCATATTTTTTTTGCAAATTTCTAAAATCACTTAAACGTTTTTCAAGTTTTTCCAACTCTTCGGCGTTGATGTCTAAATTGCTACCGTATTCACGAAGTTCATACATGACATCGTTCACCAGGGATTTAGCTGTGTCTAGGGGCTTAAGAACCTCGCCAAGCTTGGAATCAATTTTTTGTAAGTAGAGGGCCTTTTGTTCTACTTTATGAAGCAAAGATAGAACAGAATTTTCGTCGCTATAAAGCATTTCATCCACTTGATTTTTGAAGTCGACAAGTTGCGAACTGTTTTTGATAACCCTGATATTGTTTTCTAAATTATTATCATCGTCTGGCGAAGGGGAGAAAGTTTTAATCTCTTCACGTTGATATTTCAGATAGTCCAAACGTTGTTCTCGCCACTGCATACTTGTACTGACTTCAGTGATTTGCTTCTCAAGTTCAGAGCGATCGTTGTAAAGTTTCTCAATCTCTAAACGCTTAGACCACCCCCCACAGAATTGATCCAATAAATCGAGTTGATAAAGTTTCGACAGGAGATTCTTATTTTCATGTTGAGTGGTGACTTCAATGAGAGGCGCCATCGGACCCGTTACTTCGATGAGCGGCGAGACAATATCTCGAAGAGAATTCAGTGAGACTAACGAATCATTCATGTAGACGCGATTTTTACCTTGTGAGGAAACGATTCTGCGTACGACCAATGAGTCTTCATCGCAATTGATACCTAATGAACGCAGTTTTCCTAATAAGTCGGCGCGGTGAGCGAGATCGAAGAAACCTTCAATGGATGCCTGTTCGGCCCCTTGTCTTACCGATTGAGAGTCAGCCTTTTCTCCCATGAGCAAAGCCAAACTCTTAATGATGATGGATTTACCAGCGCCGGTCTCACCACTTAAAATGTTTAATCCGTTTTTAAATTTTATGTGAACTTCATCAATGATGGCGAAGTTGCTCACCTTAAGATCGAAGAGCATATTGACTCCTTAATCACGTTGACCAAATTTTAGTTTGTCTCGCAAAACGTCAAAATAATTTTGGCCAGGTTCGTAAACGATGACGTGTTCGCGCTCGCCTCTTTCAAAAAGAATCTCGTCGCTAGATGACACTTCTTCGACGGCTTGCCCGTCAATCGTGAGGGTGGCGTTGGCTTCTCGAGAAAGTATTTTTATATGAATTTTTCTATTATTAGGAACGACCAGCGGCCGCATCGTAAGACTGTGAGGGTTTAGTGGTGTAATTGCAAAGACGTCAGACTGTGGATAAATCAATGGTCCTCCGGCAGCTAAGTTATAAGCTGTTGAGCCGGTAGGGGTAGCAACAATTATTCCGTCCGCCTTCACTTCACAAATTAATTGTTTCTCAAAGTTGATTCCGAAATTCACCAAATGGAAATCACCACCTCTTTCTATGACTGCATCATTAAGTGCGTAATGAATTTTTTTGGTTTTATTCTTTTTCAAGCAGGTGATTTTCAATAGCGAACGATGTTGCATTTCCATTTTGCCTTCCAAGAAATGCAAAATGGCTTTATAAGCTTCGACCACTCGAGTTTCTGTCAGGAAACCCAGCGAACCCATGTTTATTCCCAACATTGGAATTGCTTCACCTTGAAGTAAGTTGGCCGCGCGCAAATAAGTGCCGTCACCACCTAACACTACCAACAAGTTCAAGTTGGCAATCACTGAGGGCTTTTCTAGAGACTTAACAAAGCTCCCCAAACGTTTTCCTGACGGTGAGTACACCGATACTTTAAGCTCATGTAGCCAGTTAGCAATTTCTTTTGCCTTTGCTAAAGCTTCGCTACTTTCGTGACGGTAAACAATTCCAAGATGTTTATTTTTAAAATGTTGTTTGCTTTTCACATTAAGCCTTCTCTTCTGAATAGAGCGTTGGGATCGGGTTCGCGTCCACGAAATTTTTTATACAATACCATCGGATGTTCAGAGCCGCCTTTGGCGAGAACTTCAAAACGGAATTTTTGTGAGACTTCTTGGTTAAATAAACCTTTTTCCAAGAAATACTCGAAGGCATCTGCATCTAAAACTTCAGCCCACTTATAGCTATAATATCCCGCCGAATAACCACCGGCAAAAATATGCGCAAAGCTTGTCGAAATGGCGGTTCCAGGTTCTTTAGGAAAAAAGGAACTGGAACGGGTGACTTCTTCTTCAAATCTTTCAACGTCCAGATCTTCATTGAGGGCACCGCTATGCCAAGCGAGATCAAGCATAGCGAAATTCACTTGCCGTAGAGAAAACCAACCAGCGTGAAATTTGTTAGCGTCTTTGATTTTTTGGATGTAATCAGCTGGAATTTTTTCGCCCGTTTTGTAATGAACAGCGAAGAGATCGAGAGTTTCCTTTTCCATCACCCAATTTTCCATAATTTGTGAGGGCAACTCCACAAAGTCCCAGTAAACTTTCGGTCCTGCTAATGAGCGATAGTGACATTCAGATAATAAAGAGTGAAGAGCGTGGCCAAACTCATGAAACAAGGTCTTTACTTCTTCAAGGGTTAATAGCGACGGTTTGCTGGAAGTTGGTTTAGTAAAATTACAAACGATCGAAACAATGGGTCGCTCATCTTTCCCATTGATAAACCCTTGATCGCGGAAGTTGGTCATCCAGGCTCCCGCCTTTTTAGTTTCACGTGGAAAGAAATCGGCGTAAAATACACCCATGTGTTTTTGTGTTTTGGAGTCTGTGACTTCGTAACATTTCACATCGCTGTGATATTTGGGTAAACCATCTAGTTCGGTAAATTTTAAACCGTAGAGTTTTCCGGCGACTGTGAAGACACCTTCGATAACTTTTTCCAGCTGAAAGTAAGGACGGAGTTCTTCTTCGTCAAACTTTAAAAGATCTTGTTTTAGTTTCTCGGCGTAATAAGCATAGTCCCAAGCTTTTAAGTCTGTATCTCCGGTGAGCTTCTTTTTAAACTCGCGAAGTTCATTAAATTCTCTTTGCGCCGCTTGTTTCGAAACTCCGAGAATGCTTTTCAAAAAGCTTTGTACTTTATTGGGCTCTGTCGCCATACGCTCTTCAAGAACGAAGTGAGCGTGACTGCTATAGCCGAGTAGATGCGCCCTTTCGTGGCGGAGGCGAATGATTTTTTTTAAAATTGGCCGGTTATCAAAGCTGTCTGTTAGCGATCGACTATTGTAAGCACGCCAAATCTTTTCTCGCATATTGCGGCTATCACAATAAGTAAGAACGGGGATTACCGAAGGTGCTTGTAAATTTATAAGCCAACCGGTTTTCCCTTTGGCTTGTGCCGCCTCTTTGGCTTGTTCGAGCGCCATTTCAGGAAGGCCCGAAAGTTCTGTGACATCAGAAATCAGTAGTTCAAAAGCATTGGTCGATTTCAAAACATTTTCCGAAAACTTTGGACCCAACATTGCGAGCTCTTCGTCGAGTTTTCTAAGCCGCTGCTTTTTATCTTCATTTAAAAGGGCGCCATTGCGAACAAAAGAGCGAAACGACTTATAAAGTAATTCGCTTTGTTCTGTATTGAGTTTTAAGTTGCTCCTATTTTGATAAACCTGATTTACGCGCGCGAATAGCTTTGCATCTAAAAGAACATCGCTGGAATATTGGCTGAGTTTCTGCGACATCTCAGCCGCCAATTTATGAAACTCTTCATCGGCTTCGGCGCTTAATAAATTAAAATAAGTTTCTGCAACGACATCGACAAGTTCGCTCGAGTATTCAAGGGTATCGATGGTGTTAGGAAAGTCGGCGGCTGCTGGGTTGTTTTTGATTTTTTCAACCGCGGCTTTTGCGTCGCCAATAGCTTTATCGAGAGCAGGAACGTAATGCTCCAGTCGTAGCTGGGAGAACTCTACGACTTGGAACTTGTTTTTAGGTTTTTGAAAAAAAGGATTCTCTTGAGTTGTCAGTGTGTTAGGCATGCTTTTTTCTTATCACAAGCATGCCTAGACGTCTAAAGTTTTGAACTTAGCGAGTGCAAATGCCGATTGGGCTGCCGGGTGTTGTCGCCATACAGGCACAGCCTGGATAGTAGCTACCGATAACACATGAAGTAAGAACGTAAGAGTTACTCCAACCGCCGATTGCTCCGTAACCGCCAACAGCAGAAAAACCACCGTTTGAATAAGCGAACACGGCTGCATTTCCTGGCACATAACCAGAGAAACAACCTAAAGAGTAAGCACCGTTAAAACCAACGACAGGATAGGCTCCGTAACCGCAACCGCCTTGGAATCCGCCATAACCATAACCTGGTACATAGGGATTAAAACCAAAAGGTCCGTAGCTGCTATAACCTGTGCAACTTCCACCTGGAACTGAAGTGGTAGTTAAGCCACCGGGAGTAGTTGTTGTAACGACAGGAGCGCCATAAGGGCTTGCCGATAAACATTGTGTTGTTGGTGTTCCAACAAGATTGTAATTGCCGGCGTAATTAGGAGTGTTGTTATCACTTCCTTTGCAAGCACTAACTAAAACTGCTAGTGAAAGTATCATTAGTTTTTTCATATCTTTTCCCCCAAAAAAATTTTGAATAACCATGAGCGACAAGATGCATCATGCAGCCCAAATTTGCCAGTTAATTTTAAAAACGTGTAATATATTTAGGAGTTACACGGTTTAGCTTTTTTATATTTGAGTTCACTGAGCATGCGATAAACCGAGTCTTATACCTATATATTGCGACTTGAGGGAGGTTTTATGAAAAAAACACAAGGCCTTTATGTACTCCTATTGATAGGGATTGGAATGGCGGCGCAGGCGGCAATTAAACCAATGCACTTTAAAGTAAATAAGTTAAACGCGTTCTACGATTCGGGTGTCTTTATAGGAGGGGAATCTGGAAAGGCTTTCTCCATTTTAAATGTCGAAAGAAAAAATGAAAAAACTGGCGAACGCATCGTCATTAACTACGGCGATGAAGGCGGAAGAAAACTCATGGGTAAAACCGGCTTCTTTCATGTGTCGTTAGAACAAAATCCTCCACGACTAGTTGTTGATTTAAGCCAAGTGCAGCGAACAGGTGTGGACGAAAAAAAATTGGCGGCGATATTTCGTAATTCTGCGAACGTGAAAAGTACAGAAATGACAATGGACCCCGAGGATTTTAGCACTAATCTTACTTTGTATCTTAAACAGCCAGTGCGCGCACGAGTGAACACTTTTAAAGACCCCAAACAACAGGGAAGAATTGTCATAGACGTCGTTAAGCCCGGTGTTCCTGCGGCGCCGGGGCAGACCAATAAAGCTAAAGGTAACAAATGAAAAGAGTTGGCATCGCCATTTTGATCCTCGTTGTTTGCCAAGATGTTTCGGCACGAGTGTTCAATCTAGGAGGCGTTTCACTGGGAACTTACTTGAAAGCTTCGGGTGGCACATCGCAAATGGGTGCCGATGCTTTTCGTAATGCGGGCGGAGTTTCAGCGCTGACGTTTGGTGATGGTGCAGCCTTTGGTTTTGCGGGTGAATTTGGCGTGGCATTTGATAGTGGTCCTGTACTGACGCGGGTGGGATTTGAACTTTATCGACCACAAAAGTTAAGTCAATACGAGGTAACAAACGATACCGGTAGTGCTATGTACACTGTTGACAGCGATGTTATTAGCTTTAGTCCAGTATTGTCGTTTGAGTTTATACTCGAAAAGACGCAAACATCGAAATCCTATATTTTAGCGGGTGGCGGCTATTCTTATCTCACTTTGAAAAATACTTTTTCCTTTACGGCTGCGGGCGCTTCGCAGCTAGGTCATGGCGATTTTGTTGAGGATGCGAAAGGTAACACCATTTTTGGCTTCGCCGGTGTTGGCTACGAAATGCTCATGGTCGACAATGTTACATTCTCGATGGAGGCAGGTTATCGCTATATGGAAGCTTCAAAGCTCACTTTAAAATCAGCAACAAATTCTTTAGTAGGAAGTAAAAGCGAAGGCGACGCTCTAAAAAATCATGACGGTGGTGATCGTTCGCTGAATTTGAGTCAGCCTTTTATTTCAATCCTGTTTAAATTCTATATTTAAAAAGATCCCGCTGTAGCCTCAGCGGCATTTCTAATCTGACTTTCTGCACTTACTTGTAGAAGATTGGCGATGATCGCATCGACATTTAAAGAGATACTCACGAGATTCTCGTTCACATCAATGGGAGCGCCAGTGAATGTCAAAACGATGGGAACCAGACTTGAAAATATTCCTTGATCATTAGTGATGTGAAGGCTGCGTTGTGTTGGGCAATGTGTATTGAGTGTTAACTCGATGGTATCGTAACGGCCTTCAGGGATTGAGACATTACTGAGATCTGTTCCAGAAACTTCAAAGTCAACATCACCAATATCAAAATTTATTTCCTGCGCCGTCAGATTAGGATCAGCGTCGGCAGCGGGAATCATCTTCAAGGTAGAAAAGCAAAAGGTTAAGCGCCGAAGCTGCGCCAGCTGAAATGAAGTCAGAGTAGAGCGTCGAAAGGAAAGTGAGAAATAAGGATTGCCATTGGCCCCGCCACCATTTCCCATCGAACAATACTGATAACAAAGAACGACCGTAAATAAGGCCGTCGTAATTAAACCTAGACGGGCAAA
>CAYPZY010000028.1:0-13901 GCA_964415155.1 uncultured Bdellovibrionales bacterium | reverse complement strand
AGCAATGCATCACTAAAATAAACACCAAATTCTCGGTCCACCACGACATTCGCCCACGAAGGCGTGGACGGATTGGCAAGTCGATTTCACATCCCCCTTCAACCAAAAAAACCACGGCCAGCATCTATAATTGGAAAGCTTCGCGCGACCTAAAATTTAACCAATCCACACGGCAAACCAAAGAATTTGCCGTTGTGGGTTGGTGTTGGTGAAACCCCTTCCTGTTTCCGCGAGGACGTGGGTCGCAACCCACGCCGACGCCCCCGAAGACACAACCACCGCACCCAACTCCGGCAACACAACACAACGCACCCAACGCCGACAACCTCCGACAACACAATCCCGACGCCACTCACCCCCTCCACCGTCCCATCTACCAATCCCCGTTCTTCGCCGGGCCACCAGCCACAATCCTAACGACGCCCCAATAAAACACCAGACAAAATCTGTCACCCACCTATACGATTTACACTCTCAACACACCCGACTTCACCGCCCAAGCAAAAACTGATAAGTTGAAACCTCTCACAGAGGAACAATCCATGAAAAAACTTTTTTGTGTTTCATTGCTAACCCTACTCAGCGGCTGTTTAGAGAGCGAAACTTTTTTAACAGCGTTTAAAGAAATGAAGAATGGCAATACCAAAAATTTCGAACAACTTTTAACCCAGGAAGCAAAAAAAGAATTGGGATCCGAATATAGCCTTAATTATTTGGTGAACTTGGCGAAACAAACTCAAGAGATTGAATTCGCTATGGACCATACGTTTGCTCACCCGAAAGCAACTGCGCATGTCCTTTTAAAGCAAAATGATCAAGTTGTCTGGTTGCATGTAGATTTACATTGCGCATTTCAAGTTGCGCTTACCGTTAATAATCAAAAGCTACAACCTTACAGCAGCGAATGCAAAATTGAGAGCATAAAGCAAGCTCACATCGGCGATAGTTTCGCAGCTGCCAAACTTCTTCTGGCGGCCATGAAATGTGACGCGAAGATGGCAAAAGACTTACTTGAACAAAACAATTTAGATCCGCGAAAAAAACTGGGGCGTTTGCATGACTCAGCTCTTGAAGAAGCTTCAGCACGTCTTGAAAATGATGAGTCCAAAACCGATTGCCAAGCGACTGTTACCACACTTAACCAGTAGTTATTTCAGGTCACAACGAATCGAGTAACCTTTGCTGCCGTTGTGACGGTAACTTAAATAACGTGCGGAGGATTCCAAAGTTACTGTTTTGCGATTTTCATAATGCTCTTCACACATTGCCGAATTAAATTCTATTGAGTCTGCAAGGCGTATAACCGCCAACTTAAAACAGACACCATTAGCTTTAATCGTATCAGGCTCAGGATTGCAGGTTTTTGCGGATTCGCACTGAGTGATTTTGTGAGTTAATTTCTCTGTTTGCTGGCTACCATTGAAATTGACCGTGAAAACACAATTGGCTTGTTCATTCGGATCTCTAAACAGATTCTGAGCTGTAGCGATCAATCCGGTACATAAAACCAAAATGGGAAAAGTAGCCTTAAACATAATTCCTCCTCATCAGAATGAAACTAACCGTAAAACAGGTGTTTCACAGTGTCAAAAACTTAGACAATTTCGCAGATATTTAAATGCCCAGCTTTAGGTCTAGTCCTGATGAGCCGATAAATACTCTTATAAGGACCATTACCTATGACTTATAAAATACCGTCTTTATTTAAGGTTTCGCTTTCATTTGGATTGCTCATTTTTACTGTTGGATGCGCTGGGCCGACAACGCCTTTTGGCGCTGTCCATAGTTTTGCAAAGCCCCTTAAAAAAAGTTTCATGGATGCTCGGCGACGAAGCGAAAATGGTTATAAACCGAATTCACCCAAGATTTATTTTTATCCAAAAAAGCAGGTACTTCACTCTGCCAACGATTTGATTGTTCAGGTTTTCGATCCCAAAGGCATTAGTCCAGACTACAAAATCAGTATTTTTTATAACGGTTATGATGTCACAAACTCGGTGTCGCTACAGAGGAAAGACAAAATCTATAAAGATAAAAATCAACTCATCGTCACCATTCCGCGGCTTCGCATCTTGCCACAAAAAGATAATGACATTCAAATCGTTTACGCTCGCAATCGCGTAGCAACACCAGTGATGTCAAGTTTTGATAAACCAAGTTGCAACATGTACCAGAGAGCGAAACCGCGTATCGAAACAGCTTTTCGCGTGCCCGCTTCTTATGTGGAATCCATCAATGATCTTGCCGGTGAGTCCAAAATCAACGCCAGCTTTTTTGCCGGCCTGATTGCCCAAGAATCTTCTTTCGATCCCAACGCCGTGAGCTCCGCGAAAGCCATTGGTCTCACTCAAATCACCAAGGTGGCAGAAGATGAGATCATCAAAGACTTTCCAAATTTCCCGCGTCATCCAAAAATAAATGCGATTAGTCTTCCCTACTTAAAGACACTGATCATGCTTGGAAATATCAATCAGAAAAACGAATGGCGTCTTGATCCAGAATATTCTATGCAAGGTGGTATTTCCTACTTACGTTACCTCGATAATTATTGGCACAAACCGCAAAACTTAGAGATGGTTAAGAGCGTGTATGTCGACACTGACCAAGGTCTGACCGAGGTGATCATGGCCAGCTACAATTCGGGCGCTTCACGAGTCAAGCGCGCGCTTGAGACAAAGGGTTACAATTGGATCAATGACGAAGAGCTAGGTGAAGCCAAAAAATATGTCGGTCGTGTCTCAAGTTATTGTTATCACTTTGCCGAGAAGGAATGATAATGACAAAAAAGCCCGTCGTTTTTAATTTATTAACAGTTCTTTTTGTAGGGATAATTGTATCCTTCCCGGTCCAGATCATGTTTTTATATGGTCACTATCCGTGGGAAGTGACTTCAATTTTCTCGAAGCTTTCTTTCATGAACTGGTTAGTGGCGATGGCTTGTGGTTATGCCGCCTACATTTCTTATCATGCCGATCCAAAGTTAAAGTGGTTTTTGCCGCTCATGACACTTTTAGTAGCATGGAATAATATTATCGTTGGCTATGTAGGTTTTGACTACACGACGACTATGACTTTACTGGGAACTGTCGCATTTGGATCTATCAATGGAATGTTCTTACTTCCACAAGTTCAAAAGGCCCTCGCAAATCCAACTCGCCGTTGGTGGCTCAATCCTCTGCGCTACCAAGCGAAAGTGCCGGTGTTTGTTAATCCACTTCGCGGTGGCGAAGGCTTTTATACTGATACCTATGACATTTCTGCGAGCGGCACATTCATCCCGCTAAAACCACTTCAGAGCGAAATGTTTTCTCATGGCGAAACCGTTGCTCTGAGTTTTACCTTGGGCGCCTTTCGTGCTCTTCGCTGTAACGCAACTATCGTGCGTAATACGGAGGCCAAGGGGAATTACCCTAGCGGTATGGGGATTAAATTTAATGACCTCAGTAAGCGGCAAAAGGATTCGTTAAATCAATTCTTTAAAACCATCAGTCCCCCCACTTTTCGAGTAGGACTGACGGCCTAGCCAATTAAAATCTTCGAACTTTTAATTCTTGCAATAGCTCTTGGTAGTACTTGGGCGATTGAATAATGCCTTTACTAACATTCAAAAGTAAAGCAAATCGCGTAAAATCTGCCACGATATGATTAAGCGCTCTTATTTCATTTTCATTCATAGCAAGAGTCTTAATCAACTCGGCTTTCTTTGCTTCCCTTGCAGCAGCATCAGTGATTTTATAAATCTCTGGTACCGCCTTACCGAACTTCTCCATCGATTCAGGCCCCTTTACCGGAGTAAAAATCTGAATGGCCTTCAGGCGTTCTATAAGATTAACGGCAACTGTGTTCACCGGCAAGGCGTAGTAGAAGTGGCCGGCAAAAAAGTCTTTTGATATCGTTTCCAAAGTTTCAACCGGAATCTGCTTTTCCGGAGGGAGAGTTTTATTCGCCAGAGTTACCGAACTATTGTACTCGGTAAGCAATCGTTTAAGGCCTTCATCGGTTAAATCCACATAAACTGAGAATTCTTCCAAAAGAGGATCCAAATCAACACCATCAGATAGACCTTTGATCACTGATCTAACAACTCTCTTCGAATAAGGTTCACTGCTAGCGGTTGGCAGCCCAAACATGGAATTTGCCTTACCAGAAAAAGAAGGTCGTAGATTGTGTGTACTCGACAAAGTAACAGTAGCCTTAACGACGTTGGTTTCACCTTTGTCGTCCTTAAGAGTCATATCGGAATTTACTTCATCCAAGATCACTTGAAGTAAAGCAAGTTTAACATCCTTATTATAAACCGAAGATGTTAAAAAGCTAAATGGTGACTGGTTGGTTGCCAAATCCATCGGATCCAAATGTCGTGACGTCAAGGTTCCTAAGGCAAGCAATTTGTCTGCCCAGATACCTCTGATGTCTACTTCATCAACGTAACGGCTAGGACTATCCTTCGCCTTTTGCGAATTAAAATGTTTTCCGCCCTCAGCCAGAACCTTGAAACCAAACATCTTCCACGGAAGATCAGGGTCAAAGCAAGAAGTCGCCTGATATTGCGCGCCCTGTCCACCCACGTTGGGATCGGTAAGGAGTGCGAGAGGTATATAGAGAAGCGATTTGCCTTTCTCATCTGTGACAGCGCAGTGAACATCGGGTTGCTTCACCACTTGCATCAAAGACTTTGCAACAATGTTCGTTGCTTCTCTGAGATCTTTCAAAAATGCCTGAGTTGCGTTGGTTGGTTTCACCATTGTCCATTCTTTTTCGTCGGGAACATACTTTTTGATCTCTTCATGACGTTCTAAGAAGTTACGCATATACCTAAATGTCATCGCAATTCTCTCGGCGTACTTATGATCGTCTTCGAGAACAAAATGGTGTGCCCCATTTCGGAAGTTTCTGTACTTATAATAATTTTCGTAAACATCAACCAAATTTCGAGCAATATCGGCAAGAGACACACCACTGTCGTGACGTTTACATCCTGGATTGACTTCAACGTGCTCATCCGTGCAATAACGATAAGACTTAGGAATAAGATTAGTGATCTTAGCCGCGACCTTATTATTGACCGCCGTTTTATCATCAGCCTTAGCAGCCGTCAGAAATGCGGACAAAGTTTCAGCGATGGTTTTATCACCCTCAAGTTTTATGATTTCACCCGTATTGGCGACAATCTCACGAGCATAGGCGTATCTGAGTGCCGCGATATCATATTTACCCATGAAAGGTAATGTTCCAACTTTATCAAAAGGATAATCCATTACCGAGGATAAAGCGATGGGGTAATCAACACCAAACAACTGTCCCTGTGCGGGGTCATAGAAGTTATCACGATCCTCTGAACCCGCAAAGTTGTGACGTAGTCCTAGGTTATGGCCAATTTCGTGAATAAGAGTTGGTGTCCACACATAGGGAAAAACTAAATCAATGACTTTTACTTTCTCAACATCCGTCAATGCGACCCAAGGTTTTAACAGTTCATCACCGACACTGTCTTTAATAATTTTACCAACAATACCTTCGAAGTTAAAAAGCTCCGCTGGGTAATAATTATTCTTGGATAAGAACTCAATCTCGTTGAGATAGTTATTCGTTTTGGTCGTAAAGTTACTATAATTTTGGTAGTATGAAACAATGTTGTCCAGCGAAACGCTTGGTAGTTTATCAGCGAAGGGCGTTTTTATCACATTCGCAGGAACAACTTTTTGCCCACCCGAGGATTCAAGTGGTGATAGTTTTATACCTTTGCCAACTTTAAATCCGCCTTTAAGTTTGGCGCTCTCCTCATCCTCCATGGCTTGCTGAAGGTCTTGGAGTTTGGATTCTGCCTTTTTACCACGTCTGGCTTCTAATTCTTTAAGAACAAGTTCATCCCAGGTACGTTTGATCGTCGTTTTGATGTTACCAGCGTACATCACTACTCGACCGCTCACGATTTCGCCTGTGAGTGGATGTTTTTGTGAGGGACCGTACCCCAATATCGGCGTATTGCTCGGTGGATCACTAAGAACAATCAAACTGTGGCGAATGTCACCAGGCTTCATGCCTTCAACCGGTTCTTTAACTACGAAATTTACAGGCGAGTTCGCTTCCTTAAAGGCCTGGTTGATAACCTTACCAGCCTCTAAAGTGATCTTTTTGAGTTTCGCGTACTCAGGAAGATTGAACTCTTCGCTGAGATAGTAAACAATTTCTTTTCTATTTGGACTCCAACGCGAAAGATAAGTCACCGCGCTTTCAACATCACTAGTGCCATCTACATCTAATGTGTGTCGATCAGTGGTAAAAAATCCGAACTTACTTTGATCAGAGTTGCCGTATTTCACGGGCGTATAACTTGCATCGGTTACTGACGAAGCTTTCACCATCGATAGATGAATCCGAACTTTAAAACTTAATCGGCTAAAGAAATCTTGGGCATTGTCGGGAACAGCTTTCAAACACTTTTCGACATCGGTCACATTGTAAACTCTCTCCAGCTCGACGTTTAATGAATCGTCGGTTAATTCATAATCAACCAACCTTTGCCCTTTCTGCGTGAGGCACTTCTCACTTAAAGAATCAAAAGTGATCGGTGAAACCGACATTTCCTGGAGATTTAAGCTATCCCATTTGGCCGTGAAGTAAGGTTTTTTGTTCCAATCGATATAATTGTCTTGCTCTTCCCTATTTGTGCATTCGCCGAAATCATTCTTAACGCAACGAAAGCCCTGGTAAGATACTGGAACAGAAATCACGGGTCTGTTATTTACTTTCTCCCTTTTTAAAGCGTCGTCAGTTTCAACTTCAAAAATATCAAGAGAGCTTTTGTTGAATTCCATTTTCACCAACTTCGTTTCGCTGGCAAAATGGCTTAAAAGTTCATCGCTCGCAGCATCGGAACTGGAGATTGTTTGGAGGTACAGATAATTGGCCTTAGTATCGACCTTGGCCACTTCATCCATATCAACGCGTGACTGCAAGATCGTGTCGCGCTTCTTACCACACGCTACTAACACGATGGTGATCAAAGCCGTGACCACCACCACTGCTTTAGCGTTGAAATTTTGTTTTCCCATTCCCATTGCTTCCTCCTCTAACCGAGGTTAAAACATTAAACTCAAATCCAAATAGCCCGACGCTTGGTTTGGATCGTAGATATTTATACGATGACTCTCTCCCGCAGGAGTCAGCGTTCCCGATCTAGTACTAAATCCAATTGTCGCCGAAAAATTCTTAGCAATCCTCCACTCGACACTTGGACCAAATTCTGTAGATGAACGATCGACACCCTCATAATCTATGGCGTAGTTAAGGACGGCGTTTGCTGCCAGCTTTAGATTCTTAATGAGGCTCCAACCAAAACTGTTGATTAACGAAAAGCTGTGAGGCGAGTTCATTTCGCCATTTAATTGCATATCGTAGGTATAACCCACAAATCGATACTGCCATTGTTGCATCAACGAAATTTTGTCATTACCAAGAACATAAGATATATCTGGCCCGATACTACCAATCATTGTCGTTTCTCTCGTCCGCTTGTTGAGGGCAATCGCTCCACCCGCTCCGATTGTCAGGTCGTGAAAGATTCCGAAGCTACCAAGAACATAACCCACACGCCATCTTGGATCGGTCCAATCGGAAGTACTGTTATCCTCTAGCCGATGTGTGTAGGTTGCCATGTAGCCGAGGTTGATCGACACACTGGTATTAAGAGAGGGAATTTTTCCTTGTAGAGAAATTCTATAAGTTCCACTGTACTGTGTTTCTTCTTCGTGATCAGTTGCGAGTTGTCCCATGAGCGTTGTCACCGATAAGCCAGTAGACCACTGTGAGCTTGCCGATTTGGCTTTAGCTTTATTTAATTGCGTACCTTCAGCCCTGGCATCGGTTCCTAGCAACAGGCAAAAAAGGCCATAAGCTGCCAAAATTAGGCTACTACGGAATTTTTCGCTCGCTAAGACCATCATAAATTCCTCTACGTTGCGATTGTCACCAGCGACACTCGCAATAAAGCGATTTAGCAATACCTACGCCAAAAATTTAGGAGAGTTCCACTCTCAGATTTGCTGGCCAATTTTCTGAAAAAGTTAAAAGCTTTTCGCAAGATAGGTCTATAAACCGTTGAATTCGCAGGTAGAGTCGAAACGTCACTACCGCAGGCTCTTACCGATAAATTCGTTTTGCGCAGTTCATAACTGATTTTAATAGCTTAGAATGTGCCCTTATTTGTCTCTGAAAACGAAAGTTTTATAGAATGGTTCTCGTAAAACCCGCGTAGGTTTTTGCTGGTGGATGGAACGCGGCTTGCTCATAGTTTTTCAACGGAACCTTCAAAATTTAATCTATAGGGAGATGGGGAAATGAAACTCTTTATCTGTGCATTATCAGTTTTGTTTTTATCAGCAGGACACGTTTTTGCCGCTGACGAAATTCTAGATGAAAAAGTTACCGAGTTAGAAATTGACTCTGAAGTGGAAGATTTTGCTAAAGAAGAACACATCGAAGACATTCAGTTTTCAAAAGCAGAACAAGCCAAATTAAAAAGCGAAGAGAACAAACTTCGCGGAAAAATCGACTCAGTTTCAGCTCAAAACAATTCGGTCAGAGCGCAAGCCGCGGCCGAACAAACCAAACTTGTTCAGTTGCGTGCTGAAACTCGTAAAGCAACTGGCGAACTCAACCGCCTTTCCAATACGAAAGAAAAATTGGATAGTCAGTTAAATCGCGTTAAAGAACAGCGCGAAACCGCAAAACAGAGAGTTGACGATGTGAGATCACGCCTCAAAGAGACTCAGAGTCGCGTCACTCAGTTAAACCGAGAAGTTGAAAAAACAAATCGTGAAGTTGAGCAAGCAAAAGCGAAACAACGTCAGCTAATCAGTCGTATCGAAAAAACGCAGTTAGCCATCGAGAAAACTCGCAAACGTTACAAAGCTCTTCGCGAAAAAAAGAACCAACAACTTTCTAAAAATAAACAGTTAGAAAGAAAACTTTCAAAAGCTGAGGGTCAATTAAACCTTGAGCTTCGCAAGTATAAAAAACTAGCTAGCCGCTAATTTTTTCCATTTTGAATTTATGCGCGTGAAGGCATTTCCGTTAGCGGAAGTGCCTTTTGCTTTTTTGGGCGCCTATCTATGTAGAGGGTCGGCTCCGCGTAACAGAGGGAATCACGACACTGCCACGGTGGAAGTTGAATCATTTCGCGAAAGAATAATTTTCCTGCGGAAGTTCTACGCGGAAGACTCCCCTACCTTCGGTCACGTTTCTCGACGCCTTGCCTTTTCCAGACGTACTTATGAATCGCCGCCTCCCACCGTCGAAATCTCGCTTCCATCATGGAAAGCAATGTTTTTCTCGCTAACGTTAAGGCCAACTGAACCTTCGTTCACCTTCTTACTCTCACAAACAGACTTCCTCCTTTGACTGTGTCTTTTCTTTTAATTGGGACATCATCGTTTCCTTTAGTATCGCCGCATCTTTTCCGCGAAGCCCATGATGCTTAATAATGAAGATTCTCCTTGCGGAGCAAACCTTATAACAAAGCAGTCCAGATGAGCTCGCCACCGAGCGCTCCCCTTTGAACGCCGAGAATTTTTTTCATGTAGCAGTCCTTTGCTACACTTGTAGCAAAATCTAATAGCCTTCGGGTGAGTTGCGAGGTAAATCCACCTCACATGAAACCGCCTTCTTACCTATCAACATTGCTTCGTGAATACGAGCGCCGTAAAAAACTAAACCCCTCGTATTCGATAAGGTCTTACGCACGTTATCTCGGAATACACCCCTCGTCACTTTCGAACGTGTTAAGACAAAAACGTAGACTGCCTGACGAAGTCGCCCATAAAATTGCTCTAAAACTTGTTCTGTCTCCTAAGGAGAGAGCTCGCTTCGTTCTCAGCAATAGTCCGCAACCAATGACGGAATTCAGTAGCAAAACTGACATTCAGTTAACAGAGGAAATTCATTTCAAAGTAATTTCGGAATGGCAATACTACGCACTTCTTTCGTTAATCGAAACTGAGAACTTCAGGTCAGATACAAAGTGGATCAGTCAAAGACTGGGCCTGTCTGAACTTAAAGTCCATTCCATTTTATCTGACCTCAGACAATTGAACTTGATCACTACCGATAACGATAACTTCAAAACAAATTACTTAAACCTTCGTACCACTGAAGACATTCCCTCAGAGGCTTTAAAGCGCGCCCGTCGCGAAGACTTAAAACTGGCCGAGCAAACTCTAGATGAAGTCTCGGTAACATTGCGAGACTTTAGTGGCTCGACCTTAACAGTGGCTCAAGCAGACATTCCTGAATTAAAAAAAATGATTAGAGATTTTCGCAAAAAATTTATGAATAAGGCCGAAAACAAACCTGGCAACCAAGTTTATAAACTTGGGATTCAGTTTTTTCCGGTGACGAAAGGAAACGATAGTGAAAACTAAACTATTATTAACGGCAACTCTGGTTGCATGGACAATCATAGCAAGATCCGAAGGTGGAGACAGCGGCAACGGAGGAAACAAAGATGGTTTAGCCTTTACGGCTGCAGCTCTACGGGGGATTAAAAATCTTCCGTCCGATGTTGCAAGCGACGAGCTAAAAGAAAAGATTCTCGAAACTTTAAAGTCGGCAAAGGTCATTGTCGTTTCAGAAAAGCTCTATGTTAAAGATGAAAACGGTAAGACCCAGGAGTCAACCGCAACTAACTTTTCAAAAACAAAAACTATTTATGTAAACGGACCTGGCTTCAATAGTCTTATGCGCGAAGAAGAGCGACAGCCCTTTGCCGTACATGAAGTATTATGTCTCATGGGGCTTGAAAAGACCGGCGACTATCACATTAGTGCCGCTCTTCGAAATACTCAAATCGCTGCGGGTTTTTCAGCGACTACTGAACAAGTCGCAAAGATGAATCTAAAATCCATCGAGGAATATCAACGAAAGTTATTTGCCCAGATGTCGTCTAATGACTCTTCGCGAGCACCGTTTGAAATCTTAAAAGAGTTGTATGAGACAGCTCCGCAGACAGCGAAATCGTCTGATTTCGCCAGCTGCGACTTAACTAAAAGCACCCCATGTCCAGTGGCTGCCTTTTTCAGAACCTTGTTGGTTAAGGGGCATAACTATGATTTAGTGCCGGTTAAAGAAAGTACAACAATAGAAGATGTTAGAAAGGCTGCGAACTATGACGTACGCTTTGGACACTTTACTTCCCGCGCTGAAATAGAGCCCATGAAACCTGCAGTAGCACCCATTCCTGGTGCGGGCCCCCTATTCCCTGGAAAAAATGGCTCTGACGAAATTCCTGCCAAATACGAAAAAAGATCATCGTTGACATTCAATGATTGTTCCGTGTCTGAGAATCGCTGTAAGTATCAAGATGCCCCAGCCAATACTTCAATCACTCAAACAAAAACAGATCTTATTGAACGTTTATATGATCGAGAAGGGGTAATAAAAATTACTCTTTATTTGAGACTATCTGGAAATCTTCTGGCCATAAAGTTTGTACGAACAAATGGCAACGGAAGCGAGAGCACTGAATACTCCTACGGATGGAAGAGCGAAAAATAAACTGGCCCAATTATTGAAGTTGCTCCAGGCGTTCACTTTAGAACTTTTAAAATCTCTTTGGAGGAAAAGATGAAGAACTTTCTTTTGACACTAGCGACAATTTTGGTCTCTTTGAACGTTCTAGCGGAAGGCGCCTCTGAACATCACTGTACTTTGCAGGTATCTCTGGACAACGGATCTTCTTTTCAAATTGTAGACGGAAAGAGGCTGCAAGCAAGCCAGATTGAAGCGTTAAAAAATGAAGCTGCCAACAGCTCTGCTGGCAGGAGCAGCGAAATATCTATTGCCGCATTTCTTGGAAACAAATACTCACTACAAATTCAAAATGGCTTCTTTGCCCTCATCACGACAAACGATAGAGGCACCTCGACAGTTTTATCTCGTAACCTAAGTCTCATTTTGGAAACGAAAGAAAAAATGGATTCGAATATGATGATTCAAAATCTTTCATGTATGGTCCCAATTAACGAGTGATTAGACTACCGCGGTGGGAGTCCCTTGAGGTTCACGGTGAACTTGCCCGACCTCAAGTAAAATTCATCAATTGATGAAAATATTGAATTAGCCTGATTTATCCTGCTACGCTAGATTGCCTCCATAGCCAAAGGAGGCAAATTGAAAAACCTAATTTACAGTCTAACTATTTTATTTTCCTTAAACGTACATGCTCATCCCGATTATTTTTGGGCAGAGGTCAGTGGCGTTGTCGCTTCGGCACAAGGTCCGCAAGAAAAGAGATTTAACGGAAGAGATTGCGAGCAACCAAAAGCGATCAAAGAAGCTATTACGTCCTGTGAATTCGCCGGCGCGGCTGATTGCAAACTTCTCGCGGTCATCCAACATAGCTGTCGGACCAAATGCAGTTGCAGCTAGTAAAAAAGCAAACCCACTTTAACTTAATGAGTGGGTTCGCTTTAAAAAAATCTACAGACTACCAATCGTACTAGTTGCTGGAGTTGTGCTACTTGGACTCAACATTCTATACCCTGCCCAAGCAAAACTTAGAGCGAGAACCGAGACGCCACAGAATGCCAAAGTGGCGTAGTGATTCCACACGGAATAGATTAGAACCGCGTAACCAATAACATCGAGAGTGATGGTCACGGGGTTTGCTTTATTCAATAAAAACTGTCCTACGTTCGTAGAAGCTAAAGCCGCAAAGCGAACGTTAGAAACCAATAGAGTTCCGATTGCAGACAGTGCTGCCGCAATAATTAATGCGGGAATCCACCTTTGGTCCCAAAGATAATAGAGTCCCCACATTAAAGCCAGCGCATCGAAAATCATCTTCGCTGGATGCGCCCTTTGCAACACGAACTTTTCATACCAACTAAGATTTCCTAAAGTTGTCATTTCCGTTTCGATCGGTCTCACTGTAAATTCCGTCTGCGTTGTTGTTGTTGTTGCTGTTGCCATAAAAATCCCCCTTTAAATACTTTTATAGAGAAGCATAAAGCATACCTTTTCGTTGAAAAGAATCTGCTGACTCTCTTTCGGATTCAAGGGCAACCTTACCTTCCTCGGGGTTATCATGTCTCAACTCTTATGTTACATATTGACCTTTTTGAAGTGAACTTCTAGAATCGAAAGTCGAGGAGATTTTTATGTCGAGCATCGAACAAGAACGAAAGCATATTTTTCATCCGCCTAAAAGTTTTTCCGCGAAAGCGCACCTCAAATCGCTCGCCGATTATAAAAGTCTTTATAAAAAATCCGTTGATCATCACGAAGAATTTTGGAATGAAGTGGCCAATGAGTTTGATTGGCAAAAAAAATGGGATTCAGTTGTAGAATTTAATTTTGATATCAACAAGGGTCCAATCAAAATCGAATGGTTTAAAGGCGGTAAGACCAATATTTGCTACAATGCCGTGGATAGGCATCTTAAAAATCATTCTCAAAAAACGGCATTCTATTGGGAATCTAACGACGGTAAAGATCAAAAGAAAATCACTTATCAAGATCTTTCCCAAAATGTAAATCGAGCTGCTAACGCTCTAAAAAAATTGGGAGTAAAAAAGGGAGACGTCGTTGCCATCTATCTGCCAATGATCCCTGAACTGGTTTATTCAGTCCTCGCTTGCGCTCGCATTGGTGCCATTCACTCAGTGATCTTCGGTGGACTGGCTGCGGAATCTTTAAGTAGCCGCATCGTCGATGCAAACACAAAACTTTTAATCACTAGTAACGGTTGTTACCGTGGAACAAAATTTGTGGCTCTCAAAGAGACCGCTGACAAAGCTCTCGAAATGGCGAATCAACAAGGTGTAAAAGTAAAAAACACCTTGGTCGTTAAACGTGTCGAGGATGCTAAAACTTCCTTTCAAGAAAGTCGCGATATCTGGTGG
>CAYPZY010000027.1:0-14085 GCA_964415155.1 uncultured Bdellovibrionales bacterium | reverse complement strand
CACTACCACCGCAATAGCCGACGGTGGTGCGAACAACGCCGTCGATTTTGCGTAGGATATCTTCGACTCCCCAAAAGCAGCCGGCCGCTAAAGTTGCAATTTCGGTGCGCGCTACACTCATTTTTTCTTCTCCGTAAATAACTTTGCATACTCTTCATAGCCGGCATCTTTCAATTGTTCAGCGGGAATGAAGCGTAGAGAGGCGGAGTTAATACAATAGCGTTTGCCGGTGGGCGCAGGGCCATCATTAAAAACATGTCCTAGGTGCGATTTGCCCATTTTGGAGCGAACTTCAGTTCGTAAAAAAGCTAATTTCCAATCCTTTTTCAAAACAACATACTTCTCAGCGAGTGGTTTTGTAAAGCTTGGCCAACCAGTCCCTGAATCAAATTTATCTAAAGAACTAAAAAGGGGTTCGCCAGATACGACATCAACGTAAATTCCATCGCGATGATTGTTCCAAAATTCATTCTTGAATGGCGCTTCCGTTCCTTCTTTCTGCGTCACTTCATATTGAAGTGGCGTTAATTCTTTTTTTAAATCTTTTCCCAAAAGGCTATATTTCCACTGGGCATTTTGCCCGGTTTTGCTTTTTTCCATTGATAATTTCTCCTCCGCCGAGGCAAAAAGTGTAAAAAATAAAAGGGTTGGTATAACTGAGAGATATGTGTTACATTTCATATACGTCTATTGCTCTTAACATTAGTAATGGTTATTTTTACAAACTGGAAAAACATCTTTAATTTTTTCCTAACTTGACTCTAGCGTTTATAGACATAATTTAATGAAAACTCAAGGAGGCCAAAATGTTCGACCAATGTCAGTATGAGTTTAAGAATTTTGATGTCCCAAATGACCTCATGGCTTTTATTAAATCTGTAATTGAAAGGGTGCAGAACCTGTCACCTTCGAATGCTTTTCTTAAAACACATATCTTTAAAAATGGAAGCAAATTTGAAGGAGAAATTCACGTTAATTCGCAGGCAACTACCTTCAAAGCTATCGCCCATGATGCGGACCCTCGCGAGTTAATTATGAAACTTGGTGGGCAGATTCAAAACCAGTTAAAAAACTGGAAGAAGTTCCGCTTTATCAAAGGCGATCATTCCGCAGATTTATAATCGTAAAAAATAAATACCATGCGCGTAGAGACCTCCTGGCAACGACAAATGTTATTCAAAGCTGCGGTCGATGGCCACGAGGTCTTGATGGATGCTAAATCACCCATTGGCACTGATCAGGCCGCCTCTCCTAAACAAATGGTACTCATGGCTATTTGTGGCTGTACTGCCATGGACGTTGTCAGTTTATTAAAAAAGTACAAGGAACCTTTAAAATCGTTAAAAGTGAATGCGGAAGCTGATCTTACAGACTCTTATCCTAAAATTTTTAAATCGGTTCTTGTTGAGTTCTTTTTTGAAGGCGAAATTAATCCCGCAAGAGTAATTGAGGCAGTGGAATTATCACAATCAAAGTATTGTGGAGTCAGCGCCATGATTGCCAAAGCTTGTCCGGTTAACTATATCGCTTATCTAAATGATAAAAAGCTGGCAGAGGGGTCTTCTCGCTTTCCTTAAGTCTGGTCGAGGTCTAGTCCTGTTTTGGTTCTTCTTCAAAATTCCGAAAAGGATAAGGAAGAACAAGGAGGCCTTGATATGGGCAGTAAGACAGACAAATTTCGTAAGAGCCACGAAGCCATTTTAAAAATCCTAACCGATCTCCACAATTTAATGGATGCGGAAAAACTTTTAAAAGATGTGGCTCCTGCGTGCAAGTTGGTAAGTAAACTTTGCGGAACTCTCACTATGCATTTCGCAATTGAAGAACGTACTTTGTTTCCGATGATTGAAAGATCTAAAGATAGCAACGTAAGATCGCTTGGTGCTAAATTTCACAATAATGCTGAAATTAAAACGACATTTAACAACTACTATTCTAAATGGTTGCTACCAAAAAACGTACAAGGCGACATTAAGGGCTTTATCAATGCCACTAAAAATTTTAGTGAAGCGTTAAAAGCTAAATTTGAAAATGAGCATCGCAATTTCTACGATGTTGTAGATAAATCAGCTTAAGGCTGGCGAAGTCTGATCACTGATTTTAGCCCGTAGTGATCGCTGAGAAAACTTTGATTGGGAGCTGTCTCATAAAGTGGACAGTTCCTGACTTCAACGGGTTCAGAATAAACAATTTCTGTCGAGACAATTTCCAGTTTTTGATCTACGAAAATATGGTCAAGAGTTGAGTTAAGATGCGAAATCTCTCTCGCTTCGTCGTCTTTTTTGTAAGGCATAGTCAACGGATTGTTGATGTCCCAGGTAACCCCAAGCTTTTCGCTGGGGAAACGAGTCCAGCGCGGTCCAAGTAAATGAATGAATGGATCCCACATTTTTGCCATGTCATATTTCTGACCTATAAAAACCATGTCAGGTCCAATGTTGAAATCGCCTGCCACGACGGAAGGAAGACTAGAGAGGTTAGCAAACGTTGCCAGCTCTTTCAGATGTGCTTTATGACAGCGGTCGGGTGAATTTGCTTTACTATAGAGCGTATGTGAATTTGTAATCTTAAACGGAGTGCCGTTAAGTTCGGTAAATACCGAAAGCATTCCTAACTTTTGAAAATTATTATTACAGCTGAAGCCCTTGAAGCTTTCTTGCTTTAAAGGAAGATTGGTAAGGACAACTAGACCATTTAGCTGAGAAGAGGTTTCTGTAATATTAAACTGGTTGGATTTGGCCCATCTTTCTAAACGCTCATAAGCATTTTGATAAAATAGTTCCTGAAATAGATAGACGGTCGGCTTTGTTTCCTTTTTGAGAACAAACTTTTCAATGGCATCCAAACGTTGTTTCACACAAGGATTAAAATCGTGTCCCAAAGCCCGTGCCTGTGCAGTATTAAAGGTGATGACAGTAAACTCAGAATCGGTAGCGTGGACGTATTGGCCAAGGAACAGAAAGAAAATGAAAAAGACTTTTTTCATAGTTGTCCAATATAGCATAAAGCCGTCGTAAAAGGTGCGTCGCCGTCGATTTTTAAGGGGGAAGGGTTCGCAAGAAATTTATGATGTTTATGAGTTCAAAGGCTGTGAATCCATAGGAAAAATTTTCGTGGCAGTGTCAATTTCCGTCTCTATGATGGGATGCCCATCGCCGATGTAATCAGCATTTCCAGCAGTTTCGGAAATTTCAGTTCTGCTGAATTTGGACTCACTTTTTATATTATATAACAGGACTGCAGAGCTCGGCGTATCCCTTGCGCATTGCACTCAATCGAAGGTAGGGTAAATATTTATCTGTTCGCGCTAGAGTTTTAGTCTAAGTTATGGCAATTTTGGTGCTTACCGAAATGTTACTAAGGTAAAATAATAAAATGTATTCACAAGAACCTCTCTTTATTTGGCTTTCACAATACGCGTATCAGCCTTACATGATTTACTGTCTAATTGTGGCCATGATGGCCGCTAGTGCTTTTGGACTGCCAATCCCTGAAGAGTTAACAATTATTTCGGTAGCTATTTTAGCGCATATTGGAGCTCATCCGGAGCTTTTTCCGCCTCCCTATGACGGCGCACCTGTCGTCAATAAGTGGACGGCAGCTGTAATTTGCGTTCTGGCCGTTCTCATCAGTGATATCGTGGTTTATAAGATTGGGAAATCTTTCGGTGGCTTTCTCACTAGCAAGCCTCGCTACAAGGCAATTTTTGAAAATGGGAATATGCAAAAGATCCAAGGGTGGACGCAGAATTATGGTATATGGGCAGTTTTCTTTTTCAGATTCATGCCTGGCATTCGTTTTCCAGGCCATCTTTTTTGCGGCATGATGAAATTAAATTTGTGGAAGTTCCTATTTATGGATTCCTTTGCAGCAGTGATTAGTATCCCGACTCAACTGGTTCTTATTGCAACTTATGGCGAAGAAATATTAAGCTCGCTTTTTAAAGTCAAAACTTACCTACTCGCATTTATTGGCTGTCTGATTATCTATTGGCTGATCAAGAAAATCTGGACGTTCTACGTTTCACGACCCATTAAGGGCAACAATTCTTATTAAGCAGCGTGTGACGTTGAGTTATCAATGACATCGTAGTTCTGTTGTTTGGGCAAGTGAACGACGAAGCAGGTATTTTTGCTATTTTTATCAAGGTAAAACTTGCCATTGTGATTTTTAATCAATCCCGTTGATATACTAAGTCCTAGGCCCGCTCCTTTGCCAACTTCTTTGGTTGTAAAGAAAGGCTCAAAAATTTTGCTGGCAATTTCCTTAGGAATTCCAACACCTGAGTCGGAAACTGCGATCTCTACGTCCCGTCCCAAATCTGCAAATTCAATTTTTACCCACTTTTCGTTAGAGGCAATTGCAGCATCATAGGCGTTGTTCAAGATGTTAAGTAGAACCTGCGCAATCTGCACGGCCCGGCACTCCACATTAATGTGTTGGGGAATGGCTGAAACTAAAAGTTTTATACTATGATTTTTGAAGCGGGCACGGCAAAATTCGAGAGTTTCTTCCAATATCTGATGTAGTGGCGTAGAGAGAAACGGTTCATTCTCTCCATCGCGGGCAATCGCTCGGAGACTACGTACGATTTTTGAGATTCTCTCTGAAGTGTCGAGGATTTTTTGAGCGGCGTTGACCACTTTGTCTCCCGTAACTTGTCCGCGCTGTTCTAATGAAATAAGTTGGGACGCATATCCCTGAATAATAGTGAGGGGATTATTAATTTCGTGTGCCATTCCGCTACTCATTTCACTTAGGGCGGATAGTCGTGAATGATAGATACTTTTTACCTTCTGCAACTCGATATTACTGAAATGACTCGAGCGAATTTGCTCACTTCCCGCGAAGGCGATGGCGGTAACCAAAAGACTTGCTGAAACTGTGAAGCAGATTTCCGCATCCAGCGGTGACCACCATACCAAGGCAATGTTGATAAGAGTTCCGCCAACAATGTATTTATAATCTTTGCTGTTGACCAACAAAAAGACGGACAACGCGAGAATCAGATAGTTACCGATCACCGAGTGATTAAGATAGGGATAGCTATGGCCGAGGGCCATGAGCAAAAGCGAACAGGCCACACTCACTTTCATGGGTCGACCGCGTTCAACAAAATAGTGAAAGATGAAATCTTTTAAGTTACTCATCTTACAATCTTTTCGGAAAACTCGCTGGTTTTCATAACTTAACTCTGGGTTAATTTGACCTGGACTAGACCATGGTGGAGCTGAATTTATAAAATAGAGTGTTATACTTACTTCCATTCATGAACAAAAAACCAATTTTGTTAATTCACGGTGGCGCCACAAGTAATAAAAAAGACCATGGTCGTAAAGAATTGGTCCAAAAATCGCTCAAGATGATTGTGGAGAAAATTTTTCCACTTCTCAAAAAAGGACTAAGTGCAGATCGGGCCGTGGTTCTGGCAGTAGAGATGTTGGAGAACGATCCGCTATTTAATGCTGGCCTTGGCTCCAAGATTCAAAGTGATGGAAAGATTAGAATGAGTGCTTCTCTCATGTCGGGTCGCCGCCGTCGATTTGCTGGTTGCTTGAACGTTCAGCGAATTAAGAATCCCATCTTTCTCGCTGAAAAATTGCTGGAGTTTGATTCAAGGGTTTTATCAGAGAAGGGTGCTGAAAGATTTGCTCGTGAGGCGGGACTTGCCTTTTCTTCACCTTTCACAAAACAACAAATTGATGTCTTTAAAAAGAAAAAAATGAAAAGCAAATACGGTACTGTCGGCGCCGTGGTTTTAGACAAAAATGGTTTTCTTGCGGCTGCGACTTCGACAGGTGGCCGTGGTATGGAATATCCACACAGGGTATCAGACTCACCAACCGCTGCGGGCAATTGGGCCAATCGCAAATGCGCAGTGTCTGCAACCGGTATTGGCGAAGAGATCGTAGAGCAGGCTGTTGCGTCGTCTATCTGTGTGTTAGTCGATAATAAGATGAGTCTCGACAAGGCTGCAGGTTATATTGTTAAGAACGCGAAACGGCGCGGCGCCCAGTTTGGATTTATCGCAGTAGATCATCGAGGTAAAGTTGCTGTAAAAACAACTACTGAAGGAATCATTTGGGCAATGGCGTCGGCCAAGGGATTTAAAATCTCCCCCTAAAACCTTGACCACTCATATGACCATTATAAAATGCCGTCATGAAAAACTTATTTGCCATTTTAATTTCGTTATTGTTTGTTTCTACCGCCTGCGCTAGTTGGCACGGTAAAATTTATGATGTTTCCACCTCCCGAGAAATTTCTATTGAACAACTGGTGCAACAACTTTCGCAGAAATCAGTAATTGTTTTAGGTGAGACTCACATCACTCCTGAAGTGCAAGCCGCGGAAGCGCAGATTATTGACAGAGTCGTGACTAATACGGGTAACGAAGGTCGATTTTCTTTAGCGTGGGAGTTTCTATCTGCCAGTGAACAGGACAAAGTAGATAGTCTTTATCAAGATTTAAAAAATAAAAAAATCGATTCAAAGAAATTTCTTAGTCAGATAGTGGGAAACAAAAGTGAGACCTATGTTCCGGTTATCGAAGAGGTCGTAAAACATGCCGGCGAATTGTTAGCGATCAATTTGACGAGAAGTGAAAAAGGTCCAGTGACAAAAGGTGGAATTAAAGCTGCCGATCCTAAGCATGTCCCTCCAGGATATGAAACTGGCGGTGACAATTATTACGAGAGATTTAAAACAGAGATGCAGGATCACGTACCCGCTGATAAAATCCGTAACTATTTTGATGCCCAATGCTTAACTGATGACGTGATGGCTTACCAAGTATCTGAGAGAGCAAAATTGCCGTTAACCTTCATTATCGCAGGGCATTTTCATACCGACTATTTCGATGGGATGGTGAAAAGATTAGAAGTGAGATTGCCGAGCCTTACGAGATCTAATGTTCGGATTCTTGATACCTCAGAGTATAGTGAAACCGAGCTTCTTAAGATTTTAAAAGACGGAAAATACGGCCCGCTGGCTGACTACGTATTTTTCGTTAAAGAGCCCGTTCAGGGTCTTTCTAAAAATTCGAAAATTTCCTTTCCCACAAAATCCGCATCTTCGTCGTGGGGAAAATGACCGACGTTAAACATTTCTCGTACCCGCGCATTGGGAAGAGACTTACGCCATTTTTCTAAATGTACTGGTTTAATGAATTGATCTGCATTGCCCCACAAAATCAGGGTCGGGGTGTTTTCGATTTCATTAAGTTGTTTCTCCATCTGCCAATAAGGGTGTTTGTTGTCACAAATAGATTTGGCAAAACTCCAGGTGCCTAAGCGATCATCTTTTTTGGAAAAAGGCTCAAGATAGTTTCTGTGAATTTCTTTGCTTAAGGGGTTTTTACTTCCCCAGGCCATAGGCAGCATAAATTTTGCCGAAAAATTAAAATAGATGTAGAGAAATTTCATCAAGAAACTACCGGCGATTTTTTTTGTCTTAGCAAAATCCGGATCACATGTTTCGATCGGCCACAGCCAGGTATTTAACAAAATAATTGAAGATACTTTTTCGCGGTGACTAAAGATTAAAGGAAATGAAATGGGTCCGCCGAAATCGTGCAGCACTAAAGAAAAACTCCGCAAGTTTAGGTGATCTATTAAGTGTTTTAGGTTTTCGGTGTGATGTTGTAGCGAGTAGTCCCAAGTGGGTGGTTTATCAGATAGACCAAAACCGATGTGGTCAAAGGCAATACAACGATACTGATCTCTCAACTTTTTAATGATGTGGCGAAATTCAAAACTCCATCCAGGGGTGCCGTGTACAAATATAATAGGATGGCCACTTCCTTCGTCGATGTATTGCATTCTCCCAGCAGGCAATTTAAGCCAGTGATGTTCAAATGGGTACTCTTGCTTACTTAACCAGGGAATACGTGTAGGCATCTCCTTTTCAGGATGAACAAGTTTGAATACTCACGCAACAACCAAATTATTCTTCACCAAGACCATTGGTCAGGTGGCTTTATACAAAGCCTGTTGAATGCGTTATACTTGGTGAAACTTATGAGTGGTAAATTAGAAGAAAAAAGAATTTTTTTAGTCGCGACGATGGATGAAGTGCGTAAGGATATGTTTTCCTCCGTGATTCAAAAACATATTTCCAATTCCACTGTATTTTTTGCCGCCGATGGAGCAGAAGCGCTTTTTAAGATTGAAAATGCACCTCCTGATGTTTTTATCACGGATTACGCTTTACCAAAAATGACCGGTATAGATGTTGTGCAACAGATCGTTTCGAAGGCAAAATTTGACGATGTGTCGATTATTATCTGCGCTCGACTTCCCGACAAAGAACATTTCGTCGACGAAGTGGTAACGGGAAAAGTGCAGTTTTTCCTTGAGCCGGGCGGTGAGCCGCGGTTAGCGCACTGTCTTACCAGAGCTCTTAATCGCCTGACTAAAGATGACATCTCTGATTATCGTTTAGTTTTTCTGGCGCCCGATGAGGTTCTTATTCAAGAGGGGGAGATCGGTAAAAGTGTTTTCATCGTTAAAAAGGGGACGTTGCAAGCTTACAAATCTAAGAAGGGGTTGCGAAGTCATTTTGGGTGAAATCACTTCGGGTGAATTCGTTGGTGAAATGTCCCACATAAACCATGAACCACGATCTGCAAGCGTACGGGCTTTGAGTGACTGCGAGTTAATTGAAATTCCCTATGGAACACTGGATTTGGTTTTATTTTCCAAACCATCTTGGTCCAAAGCCTTAGTGGCGACCTTATCGAAACGTCTTAAGAAATCCAATGAAACAGTGCTAAAGAAAACTAATTAATATTGGGGACAATTGAGATACCGAGGGCTACGTCATTAGCGATATGAATCAACTCTCGGCCTTGACCAGTAACAGTTTCAAATTCAGGGCGTGTCAGAGTCGTTTTCTTTCCAGAGATTAATTTTCCGATTTTCATTTTCATTTTAATTCGCCCCTTGACCGGCCATGAGGGGGTAACATCAATGAAAATAGGTTCTTTGCCAGGAGGAGTATATTCCACTGTCGCCGTCTGACCAAAACCAATCGATTTCTTTGGGCGTTCGACAAGTTGGTTGTCGACTTTTAACGCCATATCGAGCGTAACTGTGCGTACCTTGGCCTCGGCCGATGCAAACGAAAGAACCACAAAGAAGTAGAAAAAATAATAGTTAGGCATGCGGGACAGAGAATAGCTTTAGTAAAATGAAAATTGCAATTGCTTATTTGCAAGTATGTTCCGCACCGACTTATTTACAGTAATAAATTCAAACTGTTACATTATTCAGAGTAGGTGAAATGAGCGATTGCATTAAAATCCCCTAACATGTTAATTCATGCGTCATGAACTCTTGTAAACAAAAAGCGCCTAATCTTAATGAAATGGAGCAAAACTATCCATTTGGCGCCTTGTTGATTGCAGTTTTTCTAACTATCTCTTTTGTTGTCGCGGTCAATATTATTCAGTTGCGCAGTTATGAAGAGTATTCGGTAATGATTCAAAAAGTTCGCTTACTTGAGGAACTAAAAGGTAGAATCATTTTTTTTGACGAGGTGTTGTCCTTGTCGGCACAACTGCTAGTGGCGACGGGAGAAGAAGAGTGGCGTGAACGCTACGCTGAAGCACGTCCACAGCTCGAAGCCGCTTTGATCGAAGTGATTGAAGCAAATCCAAACACTAAATCAAGCGCAAGTGCCGCACAAACGAGTTCCGTGAACATCTTCATTACAGATTTGGAAAACGCCGCTTTTATTGCTCTTGAAAGAGGTGACAGGGGGAAAGCTCGTTCCATTTTAACCAGCGATACCTACAATGAATATAAAGCAATATACGCAGGTGGTATGCGCGATTTTTCCGTTAACTTAAGTGAAGAGCTGGAAAACTTTAATCATCAAATTGCACGGCGTTCCTATTTTAGCGTTGGAATCTCGACCATCATTATATTATTTGTGCTCGGTCTTTGGTTTTTCGTTCTGCGTTTTATTTATCGCTGGAGGAAAATGGTCGTAGAAATGAATTTACAATTGGACCGCCGGGTTTCTGAACGTACAGAAGAATTGGAGCGTGAGCGTCAGCGTAGTGTATACAATGCCAAGATGGCTGCACTCGGTGAAATGGCAGGTGCCATAGCGCACGAGGTAAATAATCCTTTGGGCATTATTTGTTTGAAGTCGCAATTGATCAGAGATCTTGTGGGTAATGAAAAAGCTAATCCGCAAATAGTCGATCATTCCGAAGGAATCAAACGGACCGCTCAACGAATCAGTAAAATTACCGAAGGTTTATTAATGTTTTCACGAGAGGGTGATCACGATCCCCTCGTTTTTACGGAGATCGCCCCTATAGTGGAAAGTACGATAGAGCTCTGTCGATCTAAAATAGTACATCGCGGAGTAGAGTTTTTTGTACCTAATATTCCTAAAAGTATAAAAGTAAATTGTCGTCCTACCCAGATTTCTCAGGTCCTTCTTAATCTTCTTAATAACGCTTACGACGCCGTCGAAAAAAAGAATCATAAGAATATCGTTGTTGAATGTCTGGACTTTAATGATCGTGTAGAGCTGGCTGTTATTGATAATGGTGAAGGAATTGATCCAAGCATTGAAGGTAAAATTATGGAGCCGTTTTTCACTACAAAAAGTGTGGGCAAGGGTACGGGCTTGGGCTTAAGTATCTCCAAAGGTATTATGGAAGATCACGGTGGTAGTTTATCGTTTCAGCGTTTACAGTTTGGCACTCGCTTCTGCATGGCCTTTCCCAAAACTCAACACGTTTAGTAATTAGGCTTTGCCGGCCTGCAAGTCCCTTTTTGCCTCAGTGAAATTTTAAAAAAATAATTAATTTGTATCTCGTCTTGCCAAGGTCTAAATCGATCTCACATTTGGACGATTGGGGGTAACCATGCAATTGCCTTTACTAGCAGTAAAAAACATTGTCCTCTTTCCAGGTTTGAATATTCCACTGTATGTCGGGCGCAACAAATCGCTTGCGGCGGTGGAACATGCGAATAAAACGGAAGATAAAACCATCATAGTTGTTACGCAAAGGAAGCCAGAAGTTGATAATCCCGGTAGCGATGATTTATTTACTGTCGGCACCAAAGCAATTATTCGCAAAATCCACTCTAGTGACAAGGGGATGGAAATTACAGTACAAGGTGTGAGTCGAGTTCGTCTTACGAAATTTGATTCTGGTGACAAATTTTTGAAATGCGAATATGAAGAATTGCCGTTGCCAAAGGGAGATGGTCCTGAAGTTGAAGGGCTGTTTCGCACAATTTTGCAAGACGTGAAACAGGTTGAAGAGCTCACCAACGCTAAAGGTGGTGGTCTTATCGGCCATATGCTGAATCAAATCCAAGATCCGCTAACACAAATTTATTTGTTAACAGCGATTTTAAATATCGATACTGATCGCAGCCAACAGATTCTTGAAAGTCCAACTTTAATGGGCGGGATGAATATTGTTTACGAATATCTGACTCACGAGATCCAGGTTTTGGAAGTGCAGAGCAAGATAGCATCGCGCACCCAAACCCAACTTAATCAGCAGCAGCGTGAACACATTTTGCGCCAACAACTTGAGGCTATTCGCGCTGAACTTGGCGAAGGCGAAAGCGGCCGATCTGATGTTGAGACGCTCAAAGATAAATTGGAAAAGGCGAAACTTCCTGAGCATGTAAAGAAGGAAGCGGACAGGGAATTAAAAAGACTAGAGCAGATGCCTGCTCAGGCTGCTGAATTTCAACTGCTCCGTTCGTATTTGGAGTTTATTGCCGAGATGCCGTGGTCGAAAGTCACCGAAGATAAAATCGATATCAAAAAATCGCGAGATATCTTAAATGCAGATCACTATGATCTGGAAGATGTAAAAGAACGTATTCTTGAACATCTGGCAGTCATTAAATTAAATCCGCAAGCTAAAGCGCCAATCATTTGTTTCGTGGGACCTCCCGGTGTAGGGAAAACGTCCCTCGGAGAATCGATTGCTCGCGCCCTTGGAAGAAAGTTCGAACGGATGAGTTTAGGCGGGTTGCATGATGAGGCTGAGCTTCGCGGTCATCGCCGCACCTACGTAGGAGCTATGCCCGGTAGGATTTTGCAGGCGATTCGCCGCGCAGGGGTCGCTAATCCTGTACTCATGCTTGATGAGGTAGATAAAGTTGGCAGGGATTTTCGTGGTGACCCCACCGCGGCTTTAATGGAGATTCTGGACCCTTCGCAGAATTTTGCATTTCGCGACAACTATTTAGATCTGCCATTTGATTTATCAAAGGTGTTTTTTATTTTAACTTCAAATAGTCTCGATACGATTCCCACGCCACTTTTGGATCGCTTAGAAGTGATTCGTTTGGCTGGGTACACTGAAGCAGAGAAAACCATCATCGCGCAAAAATACTTGCTACCCATTCGAGTTCAAGAAGCGGGACTCAAACCGGAACAGATGTATCTGTCCGATGAAGTTGTAAGCCAAATCGTGCGGGAATATACCCGGGAGGCCGGGCTGCGTGAGTTAAGTCGTTTGATCGGTAAGATCGCCCGTAAGATTGCTATGCAGATTGCAGAGGGCACCGAGAACATTACAGTTAACGAAAAAAATCTCTCGCGATTTCTTGGTCCAGCGCGATTTTTTAAGGACCAAGCCCGTGGTGAGCCTATGGTAGGTGTATCGACAGGATTAGCTTATACGCCCGTTGGTGGTGATGTGATTTACATTGAAGCAAGTCTTCTTCCTGGGGGTAAGGGCCTTACTCTTACAGGTCAACTTGGTGACGTGATGAAAGAGTCTGCCAGAGCGGCACAAAGTTTTATTTGGACGAATGCCAAGAAATTTCAGCTTCCGCCAGAACTTTTTGAGAAGTCGGGAGTTCACGTTCACGTGCCAGAGGGCGCTACCCCCAAAGATGGCCCGTCTGCCGGCGTTACAATGGCAACAGCTTTAGCATCACTTTACAGTGGTGTTCCTGCTCGTGCAGATACCGCGATGACGGGTGAGATTACACTTTCGGGTTTGGTACTTCCTATTGGTGGGTTGAAAGAGAAAGCCTTAGCTGCCCATCGTGCCGGAATTAAGAGGATCGTCGTGCCGAAAGGTAACCAAAAGGACATCGTCGAAATTCCAAATCATGTTTTGGAAGGTTTAGAAATTGTGTTCGTAGAGAACTTAGATCAAGTCTTTGCTAACACCCTGACTTCCGACCTAGTAATGAACCGAACTAAGTACGTAGAAAAGGACTTACGGGTTTGTTAACCAACTTAGGTCGAAGTCTTACTTAGCTAAGATCTAGCCCTGGTCCGCCAGGGCTTTCGAAAAGATTCTTTTGTGTGATAATAAGTAGATGCTTCGTCACCTTCTTCTACTTATTTTCATGCTTTTGAATTTTTCGCGAGCCGAAGCCTGGATGTTTGACTTCAATTTATTTTATTTTTCCAAAACGCTGACGATTGACTCTGCGGAGACGGGAAGCCAAATGTTTGGCGACTTAGCGTTTAGTTTGGAACTTTCAAAAAAAAATGCAGTTTACTTGGGATGGAGTTACGGATTTCGCTCAACCAGTGACGCGAGCACAACGACCACAACAATTTCGGCATCGGAAATGGGACCCAAGTTCGGAATGTTTTTCGACAAAGACATGACCTGGGGTGCCTTTGTGACCTACAACTTAGTTGCCACCTCCACTTACGCGCCAGGGGGAGGCACTGAACAAACCTGGCGTGGTAGTACCATAAAGGCTGAAATTGGCTGGGCTCCGCAGGTCACCGACAACATGTTTATTGGTGTCAGATTAAATTATTATACAGCGACTTTTACCGAAAGAATTCAGAACGTAACTGATTATGCCCAGGTAAGTATTCCCAGAACTTTAATGTATCCTGCCTTTTTCTTTGCTTATCGCTTGTAAAGTTTACAGACTTATTACCCTCTCAACATTTGCTATGTTAATTTTGCGAAATGCTCGCACTTCTGTTCCACTTATTTTTGGCAGTATCCTCTTCTTACAGCCCAAGTGTATCTCTACCAAGAATTATCGCAGAGCCAACGACTCGCTATTGTACCGTTGGAATTAAGAACGGCCACCAAATCAAAATTCGTTTAGAGGG
>CAYPZY010000026.1:0-14606 GCA_964415155.1 uncultured Bdellovibrionales bacterium | reverse complement strand
CAGAAAGACGCCACAGTTCTCTTCATTGATGACTTAGTTAAAAAGTTCAGAAAACGCGGCTGGAAGATCATTTCAGCTTCTGAAGCGATTAAAGATCCACTTTACGGCATCGAACCAAAGAATACTCTTTCAACATATGGATTGCTTGCTCAGGTCGTTAAGGAAAGAACAGGTAGCTATAAGCCTTCGTATGATTTTAACGAGTTGAAGAAAAGCCTTAATGAGGCATTAGGACTGAAGTGATGGATCAAGAGAAGTTGAAAACCGCCTACCATGAGACGTGTCACGCAGTTATGGCTATTACTCATGGTTTAAAAATAAGAAGAATATCTATTAAAGGAACAGATCAATATCGTGGAGTCATGTCGACTGAGCCACCTGCGCGACAAATAACAAATCCACAAGAAGCCCTTCGAGAAGTCAGAATCTCATTGTCTGGATTTATCGGTGAGGTGATGGTCTCAGGTAAGTACACAGTATTTCGCGGTCACCCTGATTTAGAGGGTGCAATTGAGTTAGTTAGAGACATGATGGCATTTGATGACGAATTCAAAAACGTGGTTGTCAAATTGGCAGCCACTAGCCCAGGGACATCGAACGAAATTGAAGACCCTCTCATTAGGGCCTACATCGATGGGAAACTGTCTTGGTGCTTCAAAAGACTCACTCTCTACAAGCCGGCAATTAAGGTAATCGCAGAAGAACTTTACAAAAAGGAAGAACTCACAGGGGACGAGATTTTCTTTATCTTTAGTTCTTGGATCCAGTCGAATCCGCCCGCGGGGCAAATGAATGGGTAACTCACGTTCATGGATGGCCATACGTACTCGATCCCACAATATTGCAGATGACCAAATTCGACCTGCGGTTATGGGTGACATTGCTATACTTGCACAGTTGATGGACGAATCTTATCGCGGAACTATTGATCACGAAGGTGAAACTATCGAACAATGCGCCGATGAGATGCGTGGCGCGCTTTCAGGTAAGTATGGACCGTATATTTCAGAGGCTTCTTTTTTGAAAGAGGCCAATGGATTGGCGATGTCAGCCTGTCTAGTTACTCGGTGGAAAGAAAAGCCTCTGATTGCGTTTACGATGACGAGTCCTAGCTTCCAGCGAAAAGGATTGAGCAAGACCCTTATTGAAAAGTCAGTCGATTCATTGGCAAAAATGGGAGAGCCAGTTCTTTACCTAGTTGTTACTGACGGAAATACTGCTGCCAAGAATCTATATAGCAAAATGGGTTTCAGAGAATTAGGTCGCGCCCACGCTAAGCAGCCACCGCCAAATCTCGAGAACTGCCTCGAGACAGATCGCTTGTTTCTTGAGCCGATTTGCGAAGGCCATGCGAGTGAGATGTTCGAACTTTTTGCCGACCAAGAATTACACCACTTTGTTCCTTTTGAACCACCGTCACTTGAGGAGCAGCAGAAACGTTGCGCTCGCTGGGCAATTGGTCACTCACCCGACGGATCCGAAATCTACTTGAATTGGGCCGCCCGTGATAAGCAATCAAGTAAAGTCATCGGACACTTCCAGAGCGGGATAAAAGATAAAGATGAAGCCTCAATCGGTTACGTTGTGGCTCGTGAGTTCCAAGGAAAGGGCTTTGCTCAAGAAGCTTTGCATGCAGTCTTCGGCTTTCTTCGTGATGTTCACTCAATCAAGAGTGTCAAAGCATGGAGTGATACAAGAAATAAGGCATCTCATCGACTAGCAGAGCGCATGGGGATGAAAGTCATTGAAACCATTAAGGACGCAGATTTCTTTAAGGGCGCTGCTAGTGATGAATTTGTATTCGCGAAAGACTTAAAATGAGGTTGTCGTCTATCAGACCAGCGAAGTCGGGCGATGAGGATGCGATTGCAAGCGTTCACATTAAATCCTGGCAAGAGGCCTATCATGGTCTCATTCCTCAGAACTATCTTGATGCACTTCCTAGCGAACTTGAGAATAGAATTAAAATGTGGACAAGCATTCTTGCAAATCCTCAAAGGTGGGCGTGGGTCGCAGAGAACGCAAACGGAATTGTAGGTTTCGTTCTGTTTGGACAGCCGAGAGATCCGAATCGTGAAGGCTTTATTGAGCTTGGTGCGATTTATTTACTGGAGTCTGAAAAAGGAAAAGGCACTGGATTTTCCCTTCTCTCTGCCGGCTTCAATAAAATGAAAGATCTTGGCTACAAGAAGTCGTACTGTTGGGTCCTGGAAAATAATCCTACAATCAAATTCTACGAACGATCAGGAGCAAGATTTTCGGGGCATACGAAAGATGATGAGATTGGTGGAAAGCAATTTAAGGAGCTTGCCTATGAGTGGGACTCGCTGAACATCGGTGACTATAATTGGGATCCGCTGTCGGTCGACGAAGTCAAAAATGTCTTTAAGCCTTTTAAACATCGATGGTGGATCGCCGGTGGCTGGGCAATTGATCTGTTTCTTGGCAAGCAAACTCGCAAACATGAGGACATTGACGTTCTTGTTCGTCGTGATGATCAACTTGAAGTTCAAAAACTATTGTCAGATTGGGATCTATGGGCGGCTGACCCACCAGGGACGTTAAAGCCTTGGCCCAAAGGTGAGTTTTTGCGAAAAGGACTTCAGGATATTTGGGGCCGGAAAACTGCAAAAGACCCATGGCAAATTCAGATAATGCTATTCGATACAGAAAATGAAGAATGGATATTTAAACGTGATGAATCTATTCGCCGTAATTTGAAATCTATTTCAATAAAGAGCAAAGACGGTATCTCTTTATTGGCGCCAGAAATACAGCTTCTTTATAAATCAAAATCCCTTCGTGCAAAGGATCAACAGGATTTTGAAAATGCACTCAAGGCAATGTCTGATGACCAAAAAACCTGGTTAAAAGAAGCATTCAAGGTCTATAAGGAGGGGCATCTATGGCTCAACCATCTTTAGTTTTAACAACAGAAAGATTAGTTCTCAGAAACTATAGAGCGGAAGATTGGGAACGAGTTCACATCTATGGTTCGAATCCTGACTTTTCAAAGTATGAGTTGTGGGGTCCGAATACATTAGAAGACACGCATAAATTCGTAGCAGAAATGATCCAGCAGTCCAGTGATATGCCTAGATTCAAATTTGATTACGCCGTTTGCATGAAAGAAAGCAATCTATTGATTGGTGGTTGCGGTATTCGCCGTGAATCAGAACTAAGCCAGGTTGCTAACTTAGGCTGGGCCATAAATCCTGATTTTCAAGGTAAAGGGTATGCAACGGAGGCTGCAAAAGCACTTATTGATTTTGGTTTTCAAACACTGAATCTTTCCGTCATTTACGCAACATGCGACACCCGAAACGCGACATCTTATAAAGTGATGGAAAAACTGGGTATGAAAAAGGTCGGATTTATTAAAGGGACCAAAGAAGTTAAGGGTCATGTCCGAGATAGTTTCAGATATGAGATTTTACCAACATGAAAATTTGCGAGAAGGCTTCCGTGAATTCTATTATTGAAAACGACTGGCACTTTCCAAACGAAATTGGAAGCGAAACTTCTCTTCACAAAATTCAGTCGGCTCTTTTTGCACTCTGCGAACCAATGGAATCAGAGGGAAAGCATGATCTCGCGCAGACAATTGGTCTTCTCGCGCACGTCTCGGGAATGGGGCTGCAGCTTTCAGAGCCTGGTACACCATTTAGAAGTTTTGCTGAGTATGGGAATGGCCAGCGGACTGCTAATTTAGATGATCTTACTCAGGAGCATCTTGAAGCGATTAAAGAGGCGGTTAAAAGAACAAACAATCGTTTTATGCTGGCTCGACTCAATGATGTGTTGTGGATAAAAGTACGGCCACCAGAAAGATCGTATGCTCAAGCTGCCATTAAATCTTATTTGAACTCATCAGATCTTTATCTTTCTAATGCTGCGTTATTTATGGATGCTAAGAACTATACCTTGCGAGCGATCCAACTTTGGAAGCAGTTAGGCGCCGATCCAATCATTAGAACGGAAATTGAAGAGGCCCTTGTGAAGTGCATGTTTCTCGGCAAGGACGAGCCACAAAACTTTGTTAGATTTTTCTTTTTCGAAAATATAGTCCAATGCTTTGATCCCGTAGATGCACAGAAATGGATCGATCTAGGTAATCAACTTGCTGCCGATTCGCTCAAGCAGAAAAACTTTGAAAAGGCTCGTAAGTATTCTGAGCAAGTTGAAGAAATTCACCGTCGCGTGAAAGACAAATCTAATGCTCAAAAGATGCAGGTTAACCAAACCAATATTTTTATTCAAGAAGCGAGAGAGATGCGAGCTGCTGGCGCGTCTGCAATGATCTTACAGGATAGATACAACAAGGCTATTGAAGCGGCTAGAAACACTCCAGGCATGTCGGCTGAAGCCAAGGTGCTACTGTCAGAGTTAACTGAGGTTCAAAAAGATATTCCTGGCGACCTAAAGGAAATCTCTGTTCCGATTGATTTGAAGCCGGCAATCGAAGAAACCATAAATTTGATAAGAGAAAAGTCATTTGAAGACGCCATAAAGATTATTGCATTCAAGACCGTACCGGCTAAGAAAAGCGACTTGTACAATCAGGCCAAGGAAACAATTAAAGCGCATCCCCTGCAAGCTTTAATATCTGGAGTAGTCCTTGATGAAAAAGGAAAAGTAATCGCTAAACGTGCAAGTATGAACTCAACGCAGGAAGAAAATCTTGGCGTCGTTCGCTCTCAGGCGAGTCAGCATCTAATATTTTCCGTTACGATCAAAGGTTCAGTTTTAGGATGGGCGCAAAGGGAATTAAATAATCGGACTGATTTCGATGAGTCATTGATTGATAGTCTGCTTTACCCAAATCCATTTATTCCGAAGTCTCGAGTATTACAGTTTAAACGTGGCCTGATGACGGGATTTAAGGGCGATTGGATTTCCGCCGTGTACATATTGATTCCACAACTCGAAAACTCGCTAAGACATTTGATGCAGCTTGCTGGGTATGAAATGGTTAAAATGGATAGCGATGGGATCCAGCAAGAAAAAGATCTAAATGCCTTTATTTATTCCGATGAGTTTCAAGATATCGTCGGCGAAGACATGGCTTTTCAGTTGCAGGTCATCCTAACGGACAAAATCGGATTGAATCTCAGAAATCAAATCGCACATGGACTAGCTACTGATGGCACCGTCCTTTCTGAAGTCGGCCCCTTTATCTGGTCGATGACACTTCTTCTTTGCTTACATTTTCAGAGGCAATTCTTTCGGCAACAGTCCGATCAGACTGCTGCTGAGTAGGGCTTAAATTTACTTACAGATTATAAGTTTAAGCTCTGGTTTTTTGTTCACCCCTACGAATTCAATTATTCCATAATCAGTCCCATATGTGATTGCGTTCTCGTACAGCCACATATCGCCGTCTTCCCTGAATATTCGCTGAATTCGCAGAATCACTGACTCGCCCTCAAAGCGAAGCATTCTTAGTCTATAAATTGCTTTTGGATCGCATGTGTCGTGGTAGTTGAACTCTGAGTTCACTTCAAATTTTTGGAAGTAGTCCAAAAAAGGTAGTTCGAACTCATCACCTATTCTAAATTCACCATCTATCGTAAGGACCCAAGAAACCAAAATCGAGAAGTTAAGCCTTCCTTTAAATCTACCAGATTGATTAGCCACGTGAATTTTTTCATCTCCGTATTTCATTTTATGCCTCTCAATCTACGAAATCGATCTTTTGGGTTTTCTTCCGAGCTGTATTTGCGGACTGCTGATAGATATGGGTATATCTCAAGGTCGTCTCCTGGCGCGCGTGGCCCAGCCAGTATCGCGCTAAAACAAAGTCCCTAGTCTTACCCACTAGCTCTGTACAACGCGTGTGACGACAGCAATGGTAGCTTTTTTGTTTGAACTTGGTTTTTGTGTAAGCCTCTCTAAGAGCAACGACAGTTTCTGAATGAGTTAAGTCTTCAAACAAAACATAGTCCTTAGGATTTGAGCCATAGACCTTACGTTTAAATTTTTCTTCCTGGATTTTGTAAAGCCGGACTAAGTTGTTAAATAGCTCTTTGCTGATGATTGGCACTAGTCGGTTGTACTTGGAGTCAATCTTTGGCTTCCCCTTCAATGGCTTTCTTTTGATTGAACCATCTTTCTGTCTGTTTCTGATTTTGTTAGTTGGTTGGCTTTCGAGGACAATATAGCCGTAATATTCAATTCCGTGATCTTTTAGTGCGGGCTTTAAAACTTGATCGTCCAACTCTCCAATAAAAATATCATCAATCGACAAACCATAGATTTCATTGAAGCGCATAGCAGTCCAATAAGCAGTTTCAAAGAAAGTCGCAGCCAAAGAGTTAGCTTCTCTCATCAACTCATGAATCAACTTAAATTCGTCGGGCGCGATTAAGTGGTCGGCATTCCTTGACCCAACCAAATGAGTTGGGAAGCTAGTGACTTTGTATACGTTTGCCTGATCAACAAGGTTCTGGCGAACAAGATAGGTTAGAAAAGTATTTAAAGTTTTGATGCAATGGTTTTTTGAAGAGTAAGAGATCAGTCGGCGGTCACGTTTGATTGTATATGCTTCTTCCTCAAGCCATCTTTTAAAGTCCTCGAAATGAAGAGACCAGTTGTTGGGATTATTAGACTTCTTCACTTCAAGGAAATAAGGGATCACATAATTTTCAAGATCGAACGCAGAGTTCTTCCATGAATACGGCTGAGCCTTCTTACAGTAAGCAATATAGTCGTCGGATAGTTTTGTGAATTGATAGTACTGAGTCTTCCATTGAAGACGCCTCATGATCCTGCTTTTTGCAGTATTGATTTCTGCTTCTTTGGCTTTGGCCCACTCTTCGGCTTTGTCTCTTGTGGAAAAGTACGGGCATTCGTCCTTTTTTAGTCGAACACGCTTCTCACCATCCCAATAAACGAATGAAAAGTATTGTTCTCCGCATGCAAGTTTTCTGGCCTCTACACGCATGACTGACACCTGTAATCCATAAGGATTTGAAGTGACACAGTTTCAGCGTGTTATCGAGTCCCCAATGGACGGGCTGAATTGATATTGCTGGTTGATTTCCTAGAGTGTACCAGGTATGACTTGCTTGATGCAGACTCACTTACGGCAGCAATCATTTCTTTCAAATTCCATATCGAAAAAGTAGAAACAAAATTTAAATTTTCCCAGAATCGCCCAAAGGAAGACAGAGAAGGAGTGATTGAGGGCCTCGCTGAGCGGACAGACGACTTGAGTAAAGCTGTACGAGAGGTGATGATTAAAAATGAGGGCAAACAAGGGATTTGTATATGAAAGTAGATTCAAAATTAGTGAACGCCGCGATTGATTTTGTGAAGCAGAGATTTCCCTTAGGTGTTGAAGGAGCTGCGGCGGTTTATTTAGAAGACGGAACTATTTTAGTTTCGACTGCTCCCGAAGTTGTGAACGAGTCCGTTTCTCTTTGCCATGAAACGGGAGCGATTTGCGAAGCCTACAAACTCAATAAAAAAATCGTCGCGACAGTTTGCGTGAGTCGTGATGAAAAAGGATTTCATATCCTAACTCCTTGCGGAGTTTGCCAAGAACGATACTGGGTATATGGTGGCGACGTTGATTGTGCGGTTCCAAAGTCAGAAGAGTCAACCCAATGGACATCGGTGAAGCTCTCAGTTCTCTCGCCAAGTTACTGGCGAAAACCGTTTATTAACGTTTAGCGAGCTTCCTTTTGAGTCTCGTCAACCGAGCTTTCTAAATCCCAGAACTAGCCTTGGCTTGGTCATGGCGATGACACAACTTGCATCTTATAGTTACTTGCCATTTCCAATTTCCATGTGCCTTGGTTGGGCCGCGGCCTTGTTTATTAAGGCATTCGGAAGTGTTTTTGTTATCGCCAAAGTTTTTAATAGATTTGGTGATGCTAAAGCTCTGTAAATCAAAGAGGACACTCCAATAACTCCTTGAGCTTATTCATCTCTTGATCCATTTCTTTCATGGCTTCATCAAATTGCAGGTCAGTCATGACTGGCGGCTGAAAGATCGTCATCATGACCGTGACACCACCTCTGTTTAAAACGACTCTCGCCGGCACAGTCCATGAGGCTTGAGGATCTTTCCAGATATGGTCGAATATCCCTAACTCTTTGATCGCTTTCATTTTGATTTGCCCGTGTCCAAACTTAGTCACCGTATTGAACCAACCATCCGTTCCTGGGGACACCGACTTCATATTGATAATTGCGTACTGAGGCCAGTTCAACGGGTTAGAAATGAAGTTAAAAACTTCGTCGAAAGGTGCTTTTATATCTATCGATTTAATAGCAGATCGAGCTATCGTTATTGGTTTTTTCATAGGTTTCTCCATTATCTTTTCACTTCAGAGGTAGGATAATCTTCAAAATAACTTTCACCACTAGAACCATAGTAAATGACTTTTCGCTCAGCGAAGTCCACATCGTACCCAACAACTCCTGCCTTCCAAGCGGCCAGCAAAAATTCAGGAAAAGTACTGCGGCCTTCCTGATCCGTTCTGATCGCTATTATCAAGGCCTCGCGATCAAATTTGGGAACTTCGTGCGTACCTGTGACAAGCGGTGTGCCTTGCTGAACAACTGAGCCCTCCCTCATGAGGTATACCGATTGGCAAGACGGCAAAGACCAGCGATTCATTTGAACCCCTGCTTGGCGAAGCACTTCGGCCAGAACTGGAAACCCACCAATTTTGGGACGAATCGACATTGCATATTTTTGGGCTTCAGTGAGTTTTTCAATGATTTTGTTCATCGTTTGCTCCTTCATTCGATCGGGTTTGTGTTGAGGCCATGAACCTCAGCGAGCTTCTTTAATGTGTTCATTAGATCTTTTTGCTGGGACTTTGAGAGGATTGAGAAAAAGCTCTCATCATTTTCGTCAGCAAGTTTTGCCAATTTTGGAACTAGTTTAATGGCGTTCGGGGTCAGTTTGATTTCTTGATAGCGACGATCCCCGGTTGATTCCGTTCGAGTGACGAGTCCTTTGTGATGAAGACGATCTATAAGTTTTGATACCGCTCCACGAGTTAACCCCGTTAATTCCGCGACCGCGCTCGGCGATGTTTTGTCATTATTGGAATACATTTCTCTGAGAATCACCCACTCTGCGACGGTGACCTCGCTTGCGGCCAACTTCCGCGCAAACGAATAAGAAACTGCATTAGAGACAATTCTCAAATGGTAGCCTAAGTGTGACTTGAGATGACCTGCTTCTATTTTGGCTGTCTTGGCCATATTACCGCCTTCACTATAAATAATAGTTTACTAGGCAACTATTGTCAACGCAATTAATTCAGGTGGGCGAGACGTCTAAGTTTGAGCCATCCTTATGGCAGATTATTCTCCCGCGCATCTTTCCCGCTGCAGTTCATGACTGTTTGGAATGACAAAGGTATGTGCTACAACGCATACTCGGATGATAGGAAGCCCTGTCCCAGTGATGAGTTTCCACTTAACCGCTTGGGGACGAAGTGGGTCCGACATTACGAAGTTCGCCTCCACCATGGATGTGCTCCTGTCAAAGACAGGAGCACATCCAGGATTCCATAACTTAACGGAATCATTCAAACGTAATTTCCCATCTTTTCCCATTGAGCTTGGACACGTTTCAGTTTGATTTTATATCGAAATATGATATAGTGGTATAGTGATACGAAACATCGCTGATGCTACGACACAAGATATATTTGACGGTGAAAACTCAAAGGCGGCTCGAAAGCTTCCACGCGAACTTCATGGTAAGGCAGCGTATTCCCCCTGGAAATCGGCTGGAAGCTTTGAAAGGTGATTACAAAGGTTTTCACAACGTGCGTATTAACGATCAATGGCGAATTGTTTTTAGATGGCTGAATGGTGACGCCAGCGATGTGCAAATTATTGATTATCATTAAAAGGAGATTGAAATGTTACCTAAAAAAAGAGCGCCAACACACCCGGGTGAAATTCTGCAAAAGGAATTTCTTGAGCCTATGGGATTAACTCAAACTGCCCTCGCGAAACATCTTGGCTGGTCACACGCGAAGATAAACGAAATTGTATCTGAGAAGCGCGGCGTGTCGCCTGAAACTGCTTTATCGTTGGCGGATGTATTTGGCACCTCTGCAGAGATGTGGGTGAATCTTCAGTCGAATTATGATCTATGGCACGCTCAACAGGGTCACAAAAAGAAGAGTCGCCTGCCTAAAGTTGGCTAGATTTGGAGACCCAGTGAGCCAGATAAAATCAGGCTCGAGGCGCGTTCAAAAAGAGCTTCAGCAAATTGTAAAAGCAGATTAAGACGATAGAATAATTGGCAAAATAAAATTCTGGCAGAAGCCCTTGATTCTCCAGGAACCGTTCCGGAATTTTGGTGATCTTATGACTTGCGCAAACTTTCTTTTCAGACGGTTTCAAACACCAGATGAAAATGGAGTTGAGAATACCGCAGATTGTCTTCAGAACCTAGCCAGCGAAACCAAACAAAAAGTGACCACGAAAATCTAGCAACTACCTCGCCATAAGTCGTAAACCCAAGACAGTAGTACAGCATCACAATAACGACATGTGAGCAAAGCCCACAAAAATTGATATAATATTAGAGACGGACTTCAAATTCGGAGCTTACCTTGCGCCTTGGAATTGTCTTCATAATATTCTTATTCACCAGAACTGTTCTCGCAGGACCAATTCAGGTGGTCATTGATGAGAAAACCTATGAAGTGAACATGACAAAAGAATTTCTCGAGTTTAGTGAAACTGGTTTCTCTAAAAAAATAAAAAAGCAAAAATGCAATCGTGCTTTGGTCGAACAGTTCGCAGCTGATTTAAAAGTAAATAAAAACAATCTTATGGATGCACCTAAAGGTAATCTTCCTAAGGGGGCTATAAAAATTTCGTTTGACGGCAAAGCCAAGTTTGCGTTGCGTTTTGCGAATGAAGGAAATTATTTTTCTGATCTACCCTCCAAAGCCAAAAATCTCTGGCTAACTTCCATGAGAGTTTGCGCTCGATGAATTTAATCTACGTAGTCGGTCTCGCAATATTATTTCCATTTATATCTCACGCTAATTTATACAAGGGGCTTATTTATCACATGGGATGGGTACAGCAAAATGTAAATACTCCTCATCCGTGCCCCGACAACGTCGTAATGACTCCGGCGCAAACCGATGAACTCGCAGAAGTTTGTATGAGTCAAGTTTGCGGGCCTTCTGACAAGGTTGACACTTCCGAAGAACTAGCGATCGCCCTGATGCAAGATCCGAAATTTATAAAAGAGACTTCGAAGACTATACTTGAAGTCCTTAGCGGAATTAACGAATTTTTAGACGAAGCCACCAAAGAAAAAGTACTGACCATTGAAGCCTACCGCGACCTCAAGCAAAGAAATGATATAACTCCTACGTCGGACTACACCCGTTTGCATGATCTAACTGCTATCTTGCACGAGTGGAAGAAAGCGACTTATGAGGCCGGTCCAAATTCACAGATACCGCTAATCATCAATAAGAATGAGACCTATGCAAAACTCGCCCATCTACCTGAGGAGCAGCGCCAATGGATCACGGATAGTCTCGATCATTTTGTGAAATCCCCGCCAGGAGCTGAAGTCATGCTCTTGAATATAAATCAGCCAAGAGATTTTTTAAGACTTAAATATCCAAATCTTAGTTTTAAGGACGCACTCAAAACTGAAGGAATGGCCACGAAGAAATTGCTCAATGGTCCAAATGGCTCGATGCTACAAATGCTTGTCGGCGTAAAACTTACTGATCCCTCGATAAATAAAGCCGTAAGTGGCGACGATATGACTGACGCCGAAGTCTCACAATTCTTTTCGGTTAAAGCTCCAGTTATGCTGTTCAACGATGTATTGACAGCTAAAGACCAAGGTGGCCAAACCACTCTGTTGCCAACTTCAAGTCATGAAAGCTTCGGTGCCTTTATCAAGCGTAAAAATTTTGATCAAGAACTTAGCCAGTACGAAAATGATTTGAAGAATCCTCAAAAGGTTCGCGAAAAACGTCAAATTGCTTTTCAATCTTGCTATACAAACTATATTTTTCAGATGGCGACACTACCTAGTCGTTCACAAATTGGGGTAGCGGAGCAAAATGCAGAGTGGGCCAAAAATAAAGTTAAAGAGATTCTAGGTCCTGCCCTTTCAGAACAAACTAAGCAAGTGCTAAATGGCGCCATAGATAATTCTTTTTTTGCAATGCCTAGAAGCCGGGAGACATTCCACCAATATTTTATGGAGAGGCTAAAGGATGCGAAGAAAAACTCAGCAGAGGCTGAGAACAATTTATCCACCCTAATTAAAAGCGGCCAACATAAGCCCCTGACGCTTCTTAATATTCACCTTCATTCTAATGACTTTACTCTTGATAGACACTTTAAGGATGCATTGAACTTTTGTGATAAATTCAAAATGGTTTTTACAAGCGATTTTGCAATGACCTCAACGGGTGGAATCGGTACCAGTTGGGTCAGCGTTAGAAAGCCAGAGTTCGGTAAGGCCGCTATGCTACACGAACTAGGTCACGTAGCCTTTAATAGCTTAGAATCAGAAAAAGCGAGCACGGAAAGCAGAGGCCACTTTCAAAAGATTCGTCAATGCTTGGCTGACAATCATCCAAAAGCCGAGGAAGGGGGAGAATATATTGAAGAGGATTGGTCTGATCTTATTGCTGGCAAAGGCAGCGGGCGTGACAATTCAAATATTGGTTGCGAACTCAGCGATCAGAAAAATGACAAATATATTGATCTCAATCTTGTCAAGGGCAAGCCCAACGACACGCACTCGACCCGCCTTTTTCGGGCGCTGTACATCTACAAAATTCAAAATCGTAAGCTGCCGTCGGCTTGCAACCAGTTGATCGAGGCCGACGGAGCCGATTGGAAGTTCAATAGCTGCTTTTGAGAGTATTAACCAAGGTACTTTTTCCAATTCCCCAATTCCCCTAGCAATCCATCTAACTTAACGCTATCTATACCCTATGAAATTTGAAAAATACCCTATCCCCGAGCAACTTATAAAGAACCTAATTAATAACGGGTATTTTCGCACGACTGACATTCAGTTTAAAACCCTCCCCGCCATCTTAAACGATGAGGATGTTCTTGCCATCGCGCAAACCGGTACAGGTAAGACGGCCGCGTTTGCTATTCCGATCATTGCGCGTATTCACGAAAAGAATTCAAAAAGACGCACCGACGGAGTTAAATGTTTAGTCATGGTCCCTACCCGGGAGCTCGCGCAACAAATTGGAAAAGTCTTTTCTAAACTTTCCGTAAATACTAAGGCCACTAACTTTTCTCTTTATGGCGGAGTGGATGAATCGGCACAGGTAGCGCAATTAGCTGGCGGCGTTGACATTGTCATCGCAACTCCAGGTCGCATGTTTACACTCATTCGCCATGGCGATTTAGATATTAGCCATATTCAAACGCTGGTGCTGGACGAAGCCGATCGTATGATGGATCTTGGTTTTATAGACGATATTTTGAACGTCAAAAAATTATTGCGACGAAAACATCAGACTCTATTTTTTTCAGCCACTATCAACAAAGAGATCAAACGCACGGCGTACAATTTGATTAAATCAAGCGCCCTAAGGATCCAGGTGTCGCCTGAAGAATTTGTTTCTAAAAACGTTACCCACTTTGTCATCAAAGTTGAAATGGATAATAAGCGCCATCTGCTGGTTAATTTTGTGAATCGCCATCCCGAAGCAAAGCTCATCGTTTTTGTCAGGACGCAAGTACGTGCCGAACGGGTAATCGCGCATTTGGCGAAACACAAAATCGATGCTGTTGGCCTACACGGCGGCTTAAGCCAAGAAGATCGCGACAGAAACTTAGCGCATTTTCGCAATAACGATAATGTTATATTGATCGCCACTGACCTCTCTGCCCGTGGCATCGACTTGCCTGGCATTTCTCACGTCATTAACTATGACGTGCCAGATGAGCCAGAAAACTACGTGCATCGCATTGGTCGCACAGGCCGCGGCTTTGCCAAAGGTGCCGCAGTGACGTTTGTAGCGCCCGAAGAAAAAGAAAAGCTCGCACAAGTGGAAGAATTTATTCAGACTAAAATTGATGTCCTTAAAGTGACCATCGAGCAACCTGAAATCGCCGATCCCGAAATTGAAAACATGGATCTCGCCGACATTCTCGCTCATGAAGAGAAAGTCTACGCTTCTCTCAATGGCAAGAATGCGAAAAAAACAAAAAGACACGCGCGCTCAGCCAGCAAGTAAGGCAAAACTAAATCCTAGCACTCACTATTTACCTGCCCCCAAAAATCATCTACCATATTCTAAAACCGCGAAGGATTTAGAATGCCAAAAAACATTGTCATCTGTTGTGACGGAACTGCCAATCAATACGGTAAGAACAATACCAACGTTGTTAAACTTTATGAAATGATCGAAATCGGCAACGATCAATACAATTTTTATGATCCCGGTGTCGGCACATCATCAAGAGCCGTACTTCTTCCCATTCGAAAAATCAGTAACCTTCTCTCGCAAGGTTTGGGACTCGACTTAAACCGCAACGTCGAGGACGCCTATCAATTTTTAATGGACTGCTACAACGACGGCGACAAAATTTTTCTGTTTGGATTTAGCCGC
>CAYPZY010000025.1:0-14703 GCA_964415155.1 uncultured Bdellovibrionales bacterium | reverse complement strand
GTTCACCATTGGGATGCAGTTTATAACCAGCATCCATGAGCGAAACACCTTCACGAATCGCGACAAACGCATCCTGTAATGGCCGGCGATTTCTTTCGTGATAGAGAACATCATTGGTGGCAACTATTGGCAATTCATACTCATTAGCAACTTGGCAAACTTGCAGCGTTCTTTTGTCGTCATGACCATCACGAAAACGTGAAAGTGGAATGTACAAACGATCTTCGAATAATTCTTTAAGCGTAACAAACGCCGAGTCCACTGGCGCTAAGGCAATCAATCCCGTACTATCAAAGTCGTTCATAAACTGAACTAACTCTGATAGTTCAAGAGCAGCTAACCCCTTTTCTTTACCTGCATGAGCAGCAGTTAAAATTCGACACATTAAACCATAGCCCTTACGGTTTTTCGCCAAGAGAGTTATTGATGGTTGATCTTTAATAGTGATCTCAGAACCAACAATGAGTTTAAAGTTTTTAAAATTTTTAGCCTGCCAATAGGCTTTTGGAATAGCGTACACACCATTCGTATCGGTAATCGCTAATCCAGGCAAGCCAACCTCATATGCGCGTTTAATTAATTCATCAGGTTGCGAGGCGCCATTTAAAAAAGAGAAGCTTGTTTTCGATTTTAATTCAACAAACATTTAATCAAAGACTCCATGTAAAAAATATTCTTGTGTGCCTACGATTGAGAAAACCCATAACTCTTCACCATCGTTGCAAATAACCTTAAAATAATCGCGCTCTCTATCCTTAAACCACCATTCTCCAGAGATTCTTTCTGGTGAATGCATCTGTTGAATTTTCCATTTCTTTCTAACGCCTATAAAGTAATCGTCTACCCGACGAAGAGGTTGTGGCTTTTTATAAATTCTGAGAGGCCGCTCTGGCACTGGACTTTGATGTTCCGGAGGCATTTCTAAAGTTTTTTTCCAGGACTTTTCTGGTAAGTAGCTTGCCACAGGTGAAGCGAGAAAAGCTTTATCCTCCCCTAACTTATCCACTAAACGAGAAACAATAGAATGGAAACTTTCTTGTTCCTCTTCCTTTTTAGAGAAAAAATCTTTTTGCCGACTACTACCATAAATGGATTTAGTAATCTGAAATTCTACTCTTTTAATCGCTGACTCTAGCGGCTCATGCTGCAAAGAAATATTTAAACGTTCACGAATTATTGGCAAAACGCTGAGGACCATGCCTTGAGGAAAAGAAAACTCAATTTGCCAAGTGCGCAGTGGTTGTTTCACTGTGGAATAACTTTCTTGCTCGAGAATAACTTGGACTGCAGATGCCAGCTGCCCACGTCCTCGCAAGCGTAAAAGACATTTATCGATAATTTTTTTTAGTAAAAATAAAATAGGTTCTAGCTCCTGAATAAGATAGCTCTCATCAATGTCGGCACTTTCCCTAATTTTTTCGCTGATAAAAAATCGTGGCCACACAATATTATTGGCATTATAAATATAATGAAGAGCCATGACCGCTTCTTTGCCAAAGCGCGAAGCCAGAGATTTAGCTGGGAGAGCTTTTAAATCTTCAAGAGTAAGAACGCCCAAATGCTTAAGCATCGCGATTGTTTTCTGCAAAGACTCTGTTTTTCTAAAAGGATTATAGTAAAATTCAATCACCTCTATCGGAAGCTTGCCATTAAAGGTGGCGCGCGCTAAAGCTGTAGGAATATCGTTGTCCATGGCAATTTTTGCTGACAAAGAGAATCGTTTGAGCAGCATTTGTAGGCGGGCGTGCAAACTTTGCTCGCTGTAAAGTTTTTGACAAGCTCCAATTTCTAAAAAGACAGTATTATCGCCTAAAGCAATTTGCGGAGTGAAACGAAAGCAAGCTTCAGCAAAGTTATGCTGCAACTCTTTTGTTATTGAAGAAAACAAAATACACGCTACTCGCATTTAAAACCTCTGCCGTAAGACCTGGCCCTCAATTCCGTGAGGGTGCCTTTGCACGCGAACTTTTAAACTCACAGGCCAATAGGAATGGGTTTGTTCTGTTAACCATAAAACACACGCATCTGCTTTTTCGCTAGCTAGTTGCACACAACGTAGTTGCCTTAAATCCATATCGCCAACCACCACGACCACGGGAAAAATTTGGGCTTTCAAAACCTGTAATACCCCCCAATACGTTTGATTGGCTGACTCCACAAATAAAACTTTATCTAAAGCGACATTTCTTTGTAAAAATGCGAAAGGGAAAATAGAAAAATCACTTTCAATCCAAGCCACTTTGAGTTTGTTCTCAGCTATAAACTTAAGAACGAACTCCGACTTCCCATGACCGCTAATTTCGGCAATGGCACCTTTGGGAATTCCCGTAGGTAAATAAGAAAATGGTAAAGAGCTTCTCTGTGTCTTGCTGTGAACAAGAGCACGAAGACTCTCTAATGTTGCAGTTCGCATATTTTATATCAGTCGCCTAATAACACTGGCCAACACCCCTAAGATTTTAAAATCTTCGTCGGGTTGAATTTTGATGACATCATAGTTGGGATTTGCGGGGTGAAGTTCAATATGTGTTTTCTTTTTATAAAATCGTTTAATCGTGGCATCGGAGCCAACAATGGCGACAACCGTTTGACCATTGTTGGCCTCCTCCTGCCGACGTATGATCGCCAGATCGCCATCTAAGATACAATCTTCGATCATTGAATCGCCTTTAATCTTTAATGCAAAATAATCGGCGCCCGACTTCAGCATGTCTGTAGGGACATTGACATACTCACGATGAGTGACGGCTTCCGTCAGGCGCCCCGCCGCTACGTATCCTTCAAGAGGAACTTCCGTAGCGTTCTCCGTCTTGGCGAGAATGAGTGCTCGCTTTCGACTTTCTCCAATAGGTACTTGCAAATAACCCTTATCTACTAATTGCTGAATGAACTGTTGTACTGAAGAAATGGCTTTATATTGAAACTTCTCCTGAATCTCAGAGTATGTGGGAGCATAGCCTCGTTTTTCAGAATAAGTTTTAATAAAATTCAGTATCTTTTGTTCTTTCGGGGTTAGGGGGTGCATTTTTCTTTATTCCAAAATTTATGTTGCAATCAATTTACGTATAATCTATATATTTGCAAATTATACGTATATTTTACGTAAATCAAGAGGTTTTTTTAAATGCACCAAATAAATATCACGAATGCCTTACACGAAAAAATTTTAAGCCTAGTAGCAGAAGAACGTCGAGTAACCGTTAACATCATCGAGCATCTTCAAGACATATATAATGACAAGCTCTACGTCCGATGGGGTTTTTCCAACCTCTTTGACTACATGACTCGTGCGCTCGGGTACTCCGAGTCATGTGCTTACCGCCGCGTCAACGCCGTAAAACTCGCCAACCAAATTCCTGAAATCAAGGAGCATTTAAAAACCGGCGATCTCACTCTGACAAACCTTGCTATGGCGCAGAGCTTATTCACCAGTGAAAAACTCGATAACGATACCAAAAAGGAAATTTTAGAACGGCTGAAAAACAAAAGTAAACGCCAAGCTGAAAAAATTGTAGCAGAATATGAAAGACCCCGTAAACGAAGAGAAAAGCTAAAAATGCTACCTGAGAACAAAGCTTTACTAGAAACAACAATATCTCAGGAAACAATAAAAAATATGGATGAGATCAAAGCTCTCCGCTCGCATACCAATCCGACACTATCTTACGGCGAAGTTATCGACCTTATATCTTATGTGGCTCTACAAAAGCTACGATCAACAGCAACGCGAAGTAAGCACATGCGCTCCGCCTCGCGCTACATCCCTGTTGCCCTTGAAATTGCCGTTTACCAGCGCGACGTCAACAAATGCACTTTTCCAAACTGTACATCTAACCATTTTCTTCAAATCGATCACATCGTTCCGATTAGCAAAGGCGGCCAAACCATTCTCGAAAATCTCAGGCTGCTTTGCCATACCCATCATCAATTTGTAGATGCAAAGGTGGGTTGACAAGACAAGATCAACTCCCCTACGCTAAATATATCTCAAGGAGAAAATCATGCGCTTAATAATTGCATCTACTATTTTTTTGGGCCAACAACTCGTTGCTGCCGTGGAAATTCCCAAACAACTTATCCCAGCTGACAATCCCTCCTCAGAACAAAAAATTGAGCTAGGAAAACAACTTTATTTCGACACCCGACTTTCCAAAAACGGTACCGTTTCATGCAACAGCTGCCATAACGTTATGAAAGGCGGCGACGATGCAAAAATGGTAAGCACTGGTGTTGGAGGAAAAAAAGGCGGCCGTAATTCACCAACCGTTTGGAATGCCGCATTTTACTCAGTACAGTTTTGGGATGGTCGGGCTGCCACACTCGAAGATCAGGCTAAAGGGCCAATGACGAACCCTGTAGAAATGGCAATGCCAAACCATGATGAGGTTGTTGCACGCTTAAAAAAAATCCCTGAATACGTTACTCAATTTAACACTGCATTCAACAACGATAACGCCCTTAACATTGACAACGTCGCCCGCGCAATTGCCGCCTACGAGCGAACGCTCATAGCAGTCAACAGCCCTTACGATAAATATATGGCAGGACAAAAGGACGCACTTAGCGAGCAAGCTTTAAAAGGACTCGAATTAGTTAAAGCTCATGGCTGTGTCTCCTGCCATAACGGAAATAATTTCGCGGGCCCAGAACTAGCTCTCGGAACGGGTTTTTACATGAAGTTCCCTACTTATCCCGGATCGCAATATGAAAAAAAATACGATTTGATCTCTGATACTGGTCGCCACAATGTTACTAAGAACGATGCTGACAAACACATGTGGCGAGTAGCAACTTGGCGAAACATCGCCAAAACCGCGCCCTACTTCCATAACGGCAAAGTTAAAACCCTTGATGAGGCCGTTAAAGTGATGGCAAAAACTCAGCTAAACAAAGACTTACCAGACAAGGAAGTGAAGGAGATCGTGGCTTTCTTGAACAGCCTAACGGGAGAATTCCCCAAACAAACGGAGCCGAAGCTTCCTCCGACTCCCAAAGATCTAAAAATTAATTAGCATCCGGCCGCCTACAAGTTATCGCAGGTATAAACATGTGCGTGCGATAACTGCCGGCGTATGACCCGTCTTTTCGCAGAGACGTTGCTCGTATTGACCGCTTGGAGTGTTTATAAGTCACATCCTCCACAACCCTTTTCATGACCGCGCAGTAGCCATCGGCTGTCGAAAAATCCAAACCTCTTTCCAGTGAAAAATATCCATGCAATGTTAAGAACCCCGTCTCTTGGGTGCCATACTGCGGACCGGTTATGAAGAGTGTTCCTTTATCATCAATTAAACACTCTTGCCATGTTACCGGCTTATCGGGATTTCCCACACAGGGTTCTTGAGCAAAAGAAGTCACTGGACCAAGCAACATTAGTGAAATAAAAAGAGCTTTCATTGTTACCTCCGCAGATTAGGATACTCAACCGACTTCGCGCAGGTAAGGAAAACTGCGCAATCAGAGCTATTTCTAAGCGTAAGTCATATTACTAAACTAATACCAAAGTTCAAAAAGAGGTCGACGAGACCTTTAATTTGTAAGTTCTATAATTGACTTCCAAGCACCTCAAAAATATGAACCAGGACTATGCGCTCACTTTTAGTCGCGGCTGTTGGCAGCCTTTCCATTTCTCAATTCGCTATGGCCAATACATTTGTCGGCAACAGTCGCACGGCCGTTGTTCTGGGTGAATATCCGGCAGCAGCTGTCGGCAAACTTCTCACTGCTTCCGGCGACTGTACAGCTACTCTGGTTGCGAAAAATCTTATTTTGACGGCATCACATTGCATTTTTACCAACGGCAAATTAAAAACCGGGAAATTTTATTTTAAACTACAGCAACGAATAACCAAAATAACATATTTCTGGTTTGGCAATCCTTTGCCTGAAACTTACCAATCTGACGATTGGGCGATTGGCAAATTGGAAAGTAACTACAACACCTGGATACCGGTTGCGCGAGTGCCTCCCGAGCAGATCGCAACGCTCCCGCAAACTAGTTTATTTTCCTTTAGCCAGGATATAAATTTCGGCAATTCACTGTTGGCGGAATATGGTTGCGGCGTCACCCAATTTCTCTCCCAACACAATTTACTTCTCCATAATTGCAGCACTTCCTATGGTGCCTCAGGCGCACCGTTAATTTATTTTCCTGACCCAAAAAATCCCAAGGGGGCACAAATTGTCGCAATAAATACCGCTCAAAGAATGCCCTGGGGTGAAAATAAAACTCTAATAAATATTCCCTTTAAGAATGATCTCGCTAACACTGCTGTTAGTACAAACCGTTTTTACGAAAATCTGCAGCAGGCTTTGAACCAATAGCGCCTCATCCCGCGTTTTTATTAAGGCATAACTATTGCTCCTTAGTTGCTTTCGCAAGGGAGGAAAGTATGCGCCGAAGGCAACAACAAAATTCTCGAAGTAACAAGCGTGGTTTCGCTGCAATGCCACCTGAGGAAAGTAAAAGAATTTCTCGTAAGAGCGGTAAAATCAGCCCCCGAGAACAAGACTTCAACGACAATTCCAAGTTTGACGAAGAAAGTGAAAGCGGCCTTTCAAACCGACGCAATGACGAGCAAGATGATGCTTTTCATGATAGCCGAAACAAGAGGGAGCAAAACCACCACCGCGATATGAAAAGAGGCGAACAGCGAAGAATTGCTTCTGACAGTGGCAGAAGTCGATGGGACAATGACTATTAGAACAGAATGTGAAGAAAAAGGGGCTCCTAAAGAGGAGCCTCTTTAAAGTTAATGTAGTTGCTGCCGACTTCGAAAGTCTGAACCTTCAATTTTAACAAGCTTATTGTAAATTCCTACCAACATAATAGTAGGAACCCACAAACCAACAAAGTTTGCCAAAGTTTTTCGTTTCGAAAAAAGTGCGAGGGCGCCGGAAAGGCCGATACTTGCAATTGCTAAACTCAAATACCCTATTGAGGGTACCCGAGCAGTTGCTTGTTCGATTTTTTTTGTCATTCTTCCTTCTTCAGGAATGGCTGCATTGGTGAATTGTTCTGAACGTTGCTCCATATTTACTCCTCCTATTTCACTAGAAAGGGTGCAATGCGAATGCCACTTGCCGAGAACCGAGATGGAGTTATTTTGTGCATCCCAAATCCGCCTGCAAAAACTCTCGTTATAAAAATCAAATCGACTATTGACGACGCCATAAAAATTCGGGCTAAATAGTTGGATATGAAAAATAATTTTTTTAACGTTATAATGTTTGCTTCTATTATTAATTCCGTCACTGTAAAGGCTGCTGAGGCACCGACGCCATCAAACACGCTGCCAAACACCACAGCGCCGGCAACAACTTCAACGTCGACAATGGAAACTCCGCAACCAGCGAAAAAACCAACAAAAGTTACCAGCTTCTATGGCTACACTTATCGCGCTTTCACAGGAACAGGTAACGGTGGGCCAGTGGTTTTAGATACCGGCGATATGCAAATGCACATCCTCGCACTTAAATATCATTTCAATGATCGCTGGGCTTTACGTGTCGGAAGCGCCTATATCATTCATACTTTAAACTTTAGAATGGCGATGCCAAAACCAATGGAACAATCTGTTTTTGTTGAAGGCTTCACGGATCTAAGAGCTTCCGCACAATTGACGGCACTCAAGGACGATAAGCAATCGCTTGATTTCACTTTAGGTCTCAATCTTCCGACATCGCCTTTGTTGAAAGACCCAGAATTTCACACGCCACTACCACCACAAGACCAGTTTAGCTCTGGCACTTACGATGTTATGGCGACAACAACCTATAGTTACAATTTGGAGCAATGGACGTTTTCTGAAAAGCTCGACGCCGTCATTCATACAGGAGTAAATGCGATCGGCTACCGTTTAGGTGATGATTTTGGTTCAACAACGGCAGCAACCTTTGCCTATAGACCATGGCTTATGGGCACAGTTTCCGCACGTTTCACAGATCGCAAACCCATTCCCGTCAATAATATGGACAAATCGATTCGCGCCGACGTTAAGCAGGGTTCAGGTTGGGAAGGCGCCATAGCAGTGCGTTCGGGGCTTCCCCCAATTAACGGCATCCGTATCGGTTTCGAAGCTGGTGCACCATTTTATAACTCTTCGAAAACCAATCAGTATACAGTGGGAAAAACACTTTGGTATGCCTCAACCAATTTGACAGCAACCTTTTGATTATTCGTTGGGACCCGACACAAAAACAGAATTTAATTTACCTTCTTTAGAGTAATAGTGAGCAACCCCTCGACCGTCAGGGTAAATCATTCCTTTAGAAGTGATGTTTCCTTCGTTATCGATACCAATCTCTTTGCGAAGACCTGATTTATCAATGTGAAAGATATAACTAAATTCATCGTAATAATGTCTTTCAACAGTTGCCCCAGTGGCGTCTTGCCACTTCTCAGTCTTTAAATTGCCGTCAGAATCGTATGTACGCTCAACCTCGATTCCCTGATTCGTTTTTACCAAATAAGTTGTCTCTTCATTTTCTTTACTTAACACTTGAACGGTTTCACTCTCCGTAAAATCAAGGTTGACGTTCGACATAATCGGATCCGAATCAAATAGCGATTCCTGTTCTGACGCCTTCAATATAGCTTCTGGCTTTGTCGAAATGATTTCTCTTTTAATAGTCGCCGGCTTCTCCACAGGACAACTATCCGTTGACTCTCTTGGCTGTGCATTCGTAGATCGATTTGCTATTTCTTCTTCGACAGAACTTTCTGCATGCGAGCGAGTAACCATCTCAATTTCAGCGTGCGGCGCCAACATTTTAACTACAATAAAACCAACCACGACCGGCCAGATAAATGCAAGAATGCGCATTTTCATTAATTACTCCTGAGCCTATCCTAAACGCAAAAAATTGCGGCGACAAGCTGACTTGCCAGTATAAAAGGGGGGGTATTAAAGCAGATTAACGGAAAATCTCAGATAAAAAAGACTAGAGAGTTGCATCTGAAATATCATCAAGCAATTTGATCTTTTCTACAGTCAACAGATGTTTAATGAGGTCATTTTTAGATGCTTTGCATTTATCGATTATAAACTTTTGGTATTTAGCTGATGGTTTACATAAACCACGCTCACAATTTGAAATAAATTGTGGAGACAACAAACCAATGGCTCGAGCTGCCTCATCTTGCGTAAAACCCGCCTTTTTCCTAGCGTTATAGAGAAAATCTCCTAAATTCTTCAATGCTTGCTTAAATTTACTTTTTGCCACTTTAAACCAATCTCTCCAAAAATATATATATACTTACCAAAAATATGACCTTAAGGGTAATATTAATTGTCATCTAAAATAACCTGATAACTTGTTTTTGCCAATTTTTATTATTATGTATATAAAACTAGCTAAATTTTAGGCACGGTGGGTCGCTTGGAAAAATATCTGCAAAAAAAAGTAGGTCTTCTGATACGAAATGCTCGCCGAAAGCGAGGCTGGTCACAGAAGGAAATGGCTGATCTTTTCAATATAGATCAAAGCTATATTTCGAACTTGGAGAGTGGACGTAAAGCTCCCTCTCTTAAAACTCTGTCTAAAATTTCTACTGCTTTAAATATCGACATTAATGATTTCTTCGAAGATCAGTTTTCAAGCAGCCCACTAACTTTAATTGAGCAGGAACTCGAGAAGATCAAGAAGCACATGCGCGCCTTAGAAAGCGAAAATCGCGCTCTGAAAGATCTTATGGGTAAAATTGATGTTTTGAAAAATGAAGAATTCTCAGAAATCCTTCGTTTGCTAGCGAAAGCCAATCCTCGTGTTAGATCATTAACTCTTACACTTTTGAAATATGGAACCCTGAGCCGTGAAGAGCTGGAAGCTCATGAAGGCGATTTCGCACCTATAGTTTTAAAGAATTCCTTTACTGACCCGACTTCTTACTGATTAGGCGGTCCAATTCCATAATCTTTTTAAGTACTGATTTTTGTTGGCTTAATGAGCCCACTCCCCTGGCAGCTTGGATCCCAACCAGTTTAACGGCGTCTTCTATGCGCTTTTTTAGAGTCATATTGGCTTGGGCCTTATTTCGAGGATGTCTCTTGCCCGGATATAAACATTTTACCTTTTTAGCCATATTATTGCCTTTTAATGGAAGATTTCTAAATAAATATTATAATACCGTCCAGTAAAAACACCGTTTGTGGAGATTTTATATGCGGAACAATTCAACGCTAACTATCGCGCTAACAAACACTAATCAAACTTTAGACCAAGCAAATATATCGCAAACACAGAAAGAAATCGCTAGAAAAAAAGTCTTCCTTTTAAAATCGTACTTAGAAATGGCTGCACAATTTAATTGTGAAGCTAAGGTAGCAGAGGTTCTTCTCAACGCCTCCGGAATCGAAGTTACCGATGAAGAGGTTTGGACAAAAATAGCTGAAGGAGACATCGTAGAAGCTTATGACCAAAATGGTCATCAACTTTATTGCAATTCCTTGTTCATAAAAACTACGACCTATGAGATTGAAGAGTTTCTCCTGCATGATAGCTTCGAGTTATTTAGCCGGCCGCAAATTTCCTTAGACCAAGTTAGAAAAGCAGCAGTAAAGGCGCTTTCAGAAACAGATCGCGTCGTCGATGTTAAAGTTGAGCCATACGTAATTCAGGAAAAGTTCTCGAAAGCGAAAAAGAAATTCACTATCAGTCATAAGTTTATGTGTGGCCTTCGTTCAAAGGAAACAGGCGACAAAATCGGCTTTTTGAGCACGATCAAGGTGAAGCCTGTTTCCGACAACTTATCAGTTTTTACACGTAATTAGTTAACAGCAAGTGCTGGGCGATCTTCTCGCCATACCGAACGAAACGAATTGTTACTAATGGTCGACAAAAGTAAAGAATAATTTTGATGGGTCAATTCATAGTTTTGCCAAATGACCTTTTGTTCGTTTAACGGCAAAGACAAAATTGTCTGATAGGCCTTTTCTACATGATCGGGGTCTTCATCGGCATGGACTTTCAAAAATGTCGCGCATTTGGTCCCAAAAAATTTCCCCGCTTGTTCGGCAGCATAACCACAGCCACCAACTCCCAAAGATTCCAACATGAGAATATAGCCTAAAAGCGAAAACGGAGAGACGTGTTCAATTTGGTAGTATTGCGCTTGATAAAAGGCCTGGGTTATTCCCAACTCGCTAAAATCTGATAAGTTATATCCTAAATTTTTGAGATCTCTTTCGGCCAGCACCTCGTGGCTTTGTTCTTCGCTAATATGTTTAGTGAATCGGCGAAAAATCTTTTCTTGTGTATTATCCATGCGGCCTGCTGCAGAGGCAAGGAGACGTGTCGAGTGCTTAACAAAATGAAATGTTTGCGCCAGATAATTTCCATAAACCTCCTTGTTGTGCCAAGGAAAGTTTTTATATTGGTGAACAATCTCTTCATTCCTTTTAGTGATCCATGATTCCATGTTTTCTCCTGGTGTTATTGGTGACGTAAATCTAAACGGTGGTTAAACAAATCAAAAGCAAGAGCGGGATATTTCTCACTCGCACTGCTAACTGAGCTCGGTGTAAAGACAACGAGATCTGCGTTGGTGTTGAAATAAGAAATATTTTCCTTGAGCGTGATGGACCCCCAACTACTGCACGCCTCATCCACTTTGTGCGAATTGCGAGTTGCGCCAAACATCAGCTGAAACTGATCTTGTTGCGCTTGCAACATAGATAGATAACCAATCAGTAAAAATGTTTTCAACTCTGGTCGCTTTGATTTTCTGTAGTCTGAATGAACGGTGCCGTAAGAGTAGATGAGCCCAGAGTTTAAGCCATCGTTCGTCAATTTATCAAAAATTTCATTGGGCCACTCTTTAAACCAACTATCTTTACGATGAATTGGATTTTTAATATTAACTTCTCGAAAAAAACTACAAGCAGCACAAGTATCGCCATCCATAAGAGAAACAATGTAATCTTGGCGAGTAAAGTCGTTACTAAATATTGCTGAAGGTTTATCGAGTTCAGGAAAAGCTTTTGCCCAAACTTCCTCATAAGTTCTATATGTCGCCATATAAACAGATTTTGTTCTTGGCGAATAGTCTTTTGCTGCAAAAACTACCATTTGCATGTCTACCTCCGTGTTTTTTGTTTCAACGATTGTAGAAGTATTTGTAGAGAAAGATCTACATTGGTTCGGATCACGGCCTCAAAACTGGGCCTATGTCCTAATGCGCCATTAAATAAAATCAATTTATTTACATTGAGTTAAGAAAGCGATAAGTTTTTTCGACGTAAATATCATTTATTTACTTTCCATTTTTGCAGGTTAGAATAGCTTAGTGATTTCCCCTAATATCCATGACATCGATATAGATATCGACGAAAGTGATAACGAAACTTTTTCGCAAAACTTTTTAGTTTGGCTAGAAATATTTCGTAAGGTAGCTGTGTGGGTAGCCTTTCTAGGCAGTTTACTTTTTATCTTTGAATATTATGTGTACAAACTTGAAGTCTTGCCAACCGATTTTGGTTCACCGACGTTAGCGGGACTAGTTGCGATCTGGATGTTATCTTCGACTCAAATTTTTAGAGCCTCTTTATGGTTTAAACTACCTATACATTTAACGATTATCTTGATGTCTGTTGCCAGTTACTTTACGGATTTACCAATGGCGGGTTTAACGGCATTAATGTTAATCACTCTAGTTGCCGCCATTGAGATCAATATTTCTAAAAATCCGAGAACGGTGTTTATCTCTCAGTTATTATCGGTCATGACGGCATTTCTTTGTCTACTATCGATGGTAGGCTTCCTTTACGGTGATAAAAAATTTACTGATTTAAACTCCGGCAATCTTATCGCGTCAGTTCAGGCCTCAATACTTCTTTTTTGCTTATCTCTTGCCGTTCTTTTTTCAAGGCCTCGTCTCGGCATTATGAAAGAGGTTAACAGCACATTTCCAGGCGGCATGATGGCGCGCCGATTGGGGCCAATCGTGCTACTAGGCCCCATCATTATTGGCTGGTTCATGTTGTCAGCGCAGACAAGATTAGGTTTTAGTCCGCAGCTTTCAATCACCTTTGGCATATTTTCTACAATTGTTACTTTTATTTTATTTTTCTGGTTTAGTTCGAAAGGTCTCAATGAAGTAGCAAGCCATGTCCACCAACAGAAGGTCTTCTTAGAGGGAATTACAAACTCAATCGGTGAAGGTGTTACCGTCATCGACAACAACCAAAAATTTATCCTCTTTAATCCTGCGGCAGAGAGGCTTTTGGGAAAGGCGCCGCCGGTAGAGCGAGAGCAAGATTGGCCGAGCTACTTTGGTCTTTTTCATCATGACCAAAGGACGCTTTTTCGAACCTCGGAACTTCCGGTAATTCGCGCTTTACGAGGCGAAGACTCTGACAACGTCGAGCAATTTATACGTAACCCCCAAAGACCCGAGGGCATATTTGTCAATATCAGCGGCAGACCACTCTTGGATAAGGATGGTAAAAGAATTGGCGGTATAGCCGTGTTCCGCGATATCACTAAACAAAGGCTCTATGAAGAAAAGATAGAAAAGTTAAATCTCGAGCTGGGTCGAAAACTTCAAGAGCTGGAAATTGTTAATCGCGAACTTGAGTCCTTTAGCTACTCGGCATCACATGATTTACGAGCTCCGCTTCGCGGCCTGACGGGTTTTAGTAAAATTCTTTTGGATGAACATTCACGTAATCTCGACGATGAAGCAAAAAGTTTGCTCACGCGAATTAAAAGAGCTTCCGAAAAAATGGGAGTCCTTATTGACGGACTTCTTGAACTCTCACGCCTTTCGCGACGAGAGCTCAAACGTACTCGCGTCGATCTATCGCAAATCGGAGAACGCATCAGCGGTGAGATCATGGCCCAGCATAATGGCAAAAGCGTAAATGTCAGCATTTCCCCAAACATGGTCTGTGAAGGCGATCCCCTCCTCTTATCACTAGCGATCCGCAATCTTTTGGATAATGCCTTTAAGTACTCTTCAAAAAACCCTAACGCTCAAATTGAATTTGGTTGTAACCACACCGGCGATAGTCCATCGATCTTCTTTATCCGAGACAATGGCGCCGGTTTCGAGATGATCTACGCCGATAAACTTTTCAAACCATTTCAACGCCTTCATTCTCCCCACGAATTTGAGGGAACGGGAATTGGTCTAGCAACCGTACAAAGAATAATTCAGCGTCATGGTGGCAAAATATGGACAGAGGCGAGTCTAGATCAAGGGGCCACTTTTTATTTCACACTATGAGGTAGTAATGGATACAAAAAAAATATTATTGGTTGAAGACAACCCTGACGACGAAGCGTTAACCTTGCGAGCTTTAAAGAAAGGTAAAATTCTAAATTCAGTGGATGTAGCCAGAGATGGGGTAGAAGCCCTCGACTACTTATTTTGCCGTGGTAAGTGGAAGAACCACAATGACCAAAAAAATCCACAGGTGGTTCTCTTAGACTTAAAGCTACCAAAAATAGATGGGTTAGAGGTTCTAAAGCAAATTCGTTCTAACGAAAAAACCAAGAGAATTCCTGTCGTCATTTTGACGTCCAGTCGCGAAGAACAAGACTTATTTGAAGGGTATGAAAACGGAGCAAATAGTTATATCGTAAAGCCTGTGGACATTGATCAATTTACCACGGCGATCACCCAACTCGGATTATATTGGATGGTGTTGAATGAAACCAACTAACCTCAAGGTCCTTTTTGTCGAGGATAACGAGGACGAC
>CAYPZY010000024.1:0-14983 GCA_964415155.1 uncultured Bdellovibrionales bacterium | reverse complement strand
CAACCGGCTTACAGTTTGCAGCGGGAAATGCAACTTTTCAACGAATAACTCGCGGGTATGGAATCCCTTAAACGCGGTCAGAAGGTGAATGGCGGCAAAATACCAAGCAGAATAAAAAATCCCCTGGTCTCTTTCTGATAAAACTTTTTTTACGGCAATACGCTCTTTAAGATTGAGTGCGCGCTCTTTGAGGCGATCAATTTGCTTGCTAAAAAACGTGCGACTCTCATGATTAGCTGCTCGCTCAAGATTCACGAGCCCAATAAAGTACTCGGTTTCAAGTTCATTGAGGCCGAAATAACTGCAAAGTTTGAGGGCCTGCTCGACACTCAAATTCGACTCGCCTTTGAAAATGTGAGTGACCATTGTTGTATGGACGTCTAAAAATTTGGCGATTTTAAGCATCTGGCCGTGGCCTGCCTTAGGCATTGCCTTAATTTTCTGGGTTACGAACTGTTTATAGTCACTGAAATCGAAGACCTTCATATTATTGTGTTTATAAGTACTTATCGGGATTATTGAGTTTAAATTCATAATTTCCAGTGAATTTTTAATAAATAAATCTACAGATAATTGACTCATTGTGTTAAAAGTGCGCTTGGTACATAAATTGATAAACAAGGAGAAATACAATGAAAGCGCTACTATTAATTCTTATTTTTTCTACTGCCACGGTGGCATTAGCTGAGAGCGATGGGCCCGGCCACGGCGGCGGCGGCAACGTCATGCTCTGTCGCGATTCCGAAGGAGATATTAAAGCTACGCCAGTGGATTACTGGGAGGCAACACTACCAGGCAGGGAAATGTCGATTGATCTTGGCGAAGACAACTTATCTGTAGAAGCCAAGGTCGAGTTAGCTTTGTCACGAATCAAACGTTTAAATCCTACGAGGTACCAGCTCTATAAAGAGTGGGCCAATAATTTCTTTAGTGAAGTCAAATGGGAAAAAGATCCACGAGCAACGCTCCACCAAATTGATGACGTGGGATCCCTCGCAGTCCCTGGCGATTGTTGGGTTTGGCAAACTATCTCCCAGGAGAATCCTGATCTACCTGGGTTAAAACGCTATACTATTCTTGAACATATTTGGAAGCTACTCGACAACAATGGGCAAGCCGGAATGATTTTGCATGAGATCATTTTGCGGGAATTAAAGAATCAACGATATCCTCATGAGACTTCGAAATACGCCAGGTATTTTAATAGGCTGATTAGTTCCACCAAAATAACTGGTGATACTACGCTCAAAGAATATTTGGGATACTTGCAACAAAGCAAGTTCGCAACTGGCGACGCCCAAAACCAAATTTCAATAAATACTTACAACTGTTCGCAATGCCCTCCTAACATCGAGTATTGGAACGAGACCACAGTGAAAAATGCAGCGGAAGATCCTCAGAGTATGGACAAATTTTCCTCAATAAATTGGTTGGAAACTAAAGTTTTGGCCCAATATTATACCTCTTACATTAATGCAGCCAATAACAGTGATACACCAAGTTTTCGTGAAAACGGAGACATGCTATTTTTTAGATTTAGAACCAATCAAAAATTTAGCGTTCGTCACGCGACGTACAAAATGGACGTCACAATTGGTGAAGGTCTGAAACCTAGCGAGTCCTATGGCTTACCTTTTTTCGGTAAGGATTGGCAAAATGGCGAGCGCTACGGTTTAGCTTCACCGTCTACCGCGCAGCAATTTATTCCAATGGAAATTCGTGTCGCGTGTAGCAGCGGAAAAGACATTTATTTGAAAACGGAAAAGGATAATCACAATATCGCTAAAGCTCGAATTTTTATAGAAATCAATCCTGAGACGGGTGAAATCCCAGCTTGTAATGGGGGCACGAAGTGAGGTGCCTTCTATTTTTCCTAACCGGTATTCAATACCGTACCCCAGTATACCAGTTAACTCGTATACCGGGGTACCGGTACTAAACAATCCGGTACTTGATAATCTCTTCAGTGTCGCGGCGACAAGTACCACACCCCGTTCCCGCCGAAGTCAAACGAGCCACCTCTTCAGCGGTCGAAGCACCGTAAACAATGGCGGCATCAACGCGAAGGCACGGAATCGCCCGGCAATGACAGAGCTCTTCCTCTTTATAAGGAAAATTCCATTCCCCTTTTAAGCGCAAGATCGCTTCACGCAATAAAATAGAAGAGTGATCGCGACCATCAGGCACTGGCAAAGCTTTCAGCGAGCCAACTAATAGGGGCCGCCACTTCACTAAAAGTTTTAAAAGCGCGGGACAACCAATTCCGCTCAAGCGCACTGAGGAAAGAGTCTCACCCTGAACATTTGCTTCAATATGAATTTCATCGCGGCCCAAGACCTGAGCACTGACTTTTAAACCCACGTTGTAGATTTCCTTCAAGCCAAAATTTTACTGCCACCGTGGCAGTAAAAGTGCACATATTCAAAGCCGTTGTCATGGCAGCAACAAAAACGCGCAACTTACTTAATTAAAGCAAACTAAGTCGCCACCTCCAAGATGCAGCGAATAAGACTTATAGGTGAACGAAATGCTACTTATAGCTCGGTGTATTTTCGGTTCGAGCCAGCACTTTTTTCGACGGGATAGCGAGAGGAATTGAGCTGCATCTTTTTATGAAATGCTTCAATCAAATCAATATCGTACTTCTGGGAAATCCTTAAAAGGAAAAAGAAAACATCGGCCAGCTCATGCTCAATGGCTTCACGCTGAGGACCTGCAAACATGGCTTCGCATTCAGTAACAGATTGGAAACGAAAGATTTCAAGGAGTTCTGCTGCTTCTGTCACTAAACCAATCGCCAGATCTTTGATCCCGTGAAATTGATCCCAATTTCTGGCCTCACAAAATAATTTAATTTCCTCTTTTAATTCTTCCAACGTCGTCCTATGATTCATGTTAAATGACTCCAGCAAATGTTTTTTTGCCACTTTTAAGTGCGAGTTTGTTTTGGAGTAAACAGAAATCTCCTGTCAATAAAAAAACTTTTTTTGCCGAAAGATTTTTCGCAAAACTGAAATCATTTTTTTTGAAAGTAGAGACGCTAAGCAAGTGCTTTGGATTTGGACAAAGCAAAATATTTTTTGTGTTTTAGGTAGTAAAAAACTTTGACGGAAATTTAGAAACTTCGATACCGTTTTGTTAAACAGGGAGGAAACTTTTCATGCTCGAGCAAGATCCACAATACCAGTTCATTGATGAACAACAGGGAGAAACCCAAGCCCACGGAGAGGCGCCACACGTGATGAAAGTTCGTAAGCGTAATGGCTCGCTAGAACCGGTGGATGTAACAAAAATCGTGACTCGAGTGACTCGTTGTAGTCAGGGCTTAACAGAAGTTGACCCTGTTCGTGTTGCTGCGAAAGCCATTAGTGGTTTATACGATGGTGCTACGACTTCGGAGCTTGATAATCTTTGTATTCAGACAGCATCACTACTTATCACTGAGGAACCCCAGTACTCACGTTTGGCGGGTCGCCTTCTTGGTCTATATATTGAAGAAGAAGTTAGTTCGCAAAAAATTGATTCGTTCCCTAATTCTATTCAGCGCTCTTATGCTGCCGGCCTTGTTAACGAACAAGTTTTTAAATTTGTCGAAGAGAATAAAACTCGCTTAGCAGCTTCGGTAAAACATTATCGCACCGACCATTTAGAATATTTTGGTCTTAGAACTGTCTACGATCGTTATCTTTTAAAGGACCCGCAGACTCGTAAAGTTTTAGAGACGCCTCAGTATTTCTTTATGCGCGTGGCTTGTGGTCTGGCGAAATCCCCAGAGGAAGTCATTGAATTTTATGATTTGATTTCTTCAACCGCTTACATTCCAAGTACGCCGACACTTTTTAACTCAGGCACACTACGCCCACAAATGTCATCTTGTTATCTTTTAGATTCCCCCATTGATGATCTCGATGCTATTTATTCTAAATACAAAGACATTGCTTTGCTTTCGAAATTTTCGGGTGGAATTGGCGTTGCCTACTCGCGCGTTCGCTCACGTGGGTCGTTGATTAAAGGAACAAACGGACACTCCAACGGCATCATTCCTTGGCTTAAGACTTTGGACTCCTCTGTATCGGCAGTAAACCAAGGCGGCAAACGCAAAGGCGCTTGCTGTGTGTATTTAGAAAGTTGGCATGCTGATATCGAAGAGTTTTTAGAGCTTCGTGATAATACTGGTGATGAAGCTAAACGCGCTCACAATTTAAATATCGCTAACTGGATTCCCGATCTTTTCATGCAAAGAGTGGAAGAAGACAAAATGTGGTCACTCTTTGATCCGAAAGCTATGCCTCAGTTGGTAGACACTTTCGGCGAAGAGTTTGAAAAAATCTATCTCGCTGCCGAAGAAAACAAACAATACGTGAAACAAGTTAAAGCTCGCGATCTTTATTCACGCATGATGAAGACTCTCGCGCAAACTGGTAACGGTTGGATGACTTTTAAAGATCATAGCAACAAGAAAAGTAACCAAACCGGCCTGCCTCAAAACGTGATTCACCTTTCCAATCTCTGTACCGAAATTTTGGAAGTGACTTCCAACGATGAGACAGCGGTTTGTAACTTAGGGTCTGTGAACTTATCCAACCACGTTGTCGATGGAAAATTTGATTTTAAAAAATTAGAAAAGACCGTCAAAATTGCTGTCAAATATCTTGATCGCGTGATTGATATTAACTTCTACCCGATCAATACGGCACAAGGGTCCAACCATAAATGGCGACCAGTGGGTTTAGGCATAATGGGTTTACAAGATCTCTTCTTTAAACTGCGTCTGCCTTTTGATTCTGAACCAGCGAAAGCGCTTTCGAAAAAAATCCAAGAGGAAATTTATTTTCACGCCATGACCACTTCTTGTGAGTTGGCCGAAAAATTTGGAGCTCACGCCAACTTTGCAGAAACCAAAGCGGCGCACGGTCTCCTTCAGTTTGATCTTTGGCAAGACGTGAAATTGGAGAACGCGGAACGCTGGCAAGATCTTAAGGCCAAAATTCAAAAGCATGGTTTAAGAAACTCTTTAATCATCGCGATTGCTCCAACGGCGACTATTGCTTCAATCCTAGGTGTTTATGAATCGATCGAACCGCAAGTTTCAAATCTTTTCAAACGCGAAACTTTGTCAGGCGAATTCATTCAAATTAATAAGTATCTCGTCGAAGAACTTAAAAACTTAGATCTTTGGAACGACGAACTGAGAGCCAAAATTAAAATTAATGAAGGTTCTATTCAAAATATTCCGGAGATCCCTAGCGAACTTAAACAAATTTACAGAACTGCATGGGAAATCCCAATGCGTTCTCTTATCGATATGGCAGCAGACCGAGGTGCGTTTATTGATCAGAGTCAGTCCTTAAATCTTTTCAGCGAAAGTCCAACTATTGGTAAGCTTTCTTCCATGTACATGTATGTCTGGAAAAAAGGCGTTAAAACCAGTTATTACCTTCGCTCAAGACCGGCGACTTCGATTGCCAAGACAACCGTTGTCGAAAAGAACGAATCAGCGGCATCTTCTGAAAAGAAGGTGTATTCTGATGCAGAAGCAGTGGCATGTTCTTTAGAAAACCCGGAAGCTTGCGAAGCTTGTACATAAATATTATTCATGGAGGAAAATAAAATGCTCTTAAACCCAGGATTTAATCTTACTTTACGACCAATGCGTTACCCGGTTTTTTACGAGATGTATCGTAATGCCATTAAAAACACGTGGACGGTTGAAGAAGTTGATTTTTCAAAAGACCTAAACCATTTAGCGAAAATGAAACCGGCCGAGCGGCACTTGATTAATCGCTTGATCGCTTTTTTTGCCACTGGTGATTCCATCGTCGGTAACAACTTAGTTCTCAATTTGTACAAACATGTTAATTCACCTGAAGCACGTTTGTATTTATCACGTCAGCTTTATGAAGAAGCGCTGCACGTGCAATTTTACTTAACACTTCTTGATACCTATATCCCTGATATTAACGAGCGCGAAAAAGCCTTCGCGGCAATCGACAATATTCCTTCGATTCGTCAGAAAGCTCAGTTTTGCTTTAAGTGGATGGATAGCATTCATGATCTCGATAAATTGCAGACGGTCCAAGATCGCCGTAAATTTTTATTAAACTTAATATGCTTCGCATCTTGTATTGAGGGCTTATTTTTCTTTGCCGCTTTTGCCTACGTTTACTTTTTACGTTCCAAAGGCATGCTTGACGGTTTAGCAGAGGGCACCAACTGGGTTTTCCGCGATGAAAGTTGTCACATTGCCTTTGCCATGGAAGTGATCGACATCGCACGCCGCGAAGAACCGGAGCTTTTCGATAACAATATGAAAGACATGGTTACCACGATGATGACCGAGGCCATTGAATGTGAAATGGGATTTGCGAAAGACATTTTGGATCATGGTATTGCGGGACTATCTCTAAAAGATATGCGCCAGTATTTGGAATTTGTGGCTGACCAACGTTTGGAGGCTTTACATATTCCTAAAAAGTACAATGTTCGTAACCCATTTGCATTTATGGAACTTCAAGATGTCCAAGAACTTACTAACTTTTTCGAACGCCGGGTTTCGGCATATCAAGTTGGTGTTACGGGCGAAGTGAAATTCGACGAACACTTCTAGAATCTTATTTTAATAATAAAAAAGGACAGTACCATTTTGGCTGTCCTTTTTTATTTCCGGAAATATAACTATCTTTTTGTACAAACAATCTTAGAAGTTGGCAGAATTTGCTCGCCGTTTTCTTTGCTGATGGAAGCGCTGCCAGTGATTTTCCCACCACTACAGCCACTAAAATTGATAGTATAAACAGCCGTCTGTCGGCCAAGTGAGTTTTTACCGGTGACTTGATAAGTATCACGGCAACGATAAACTTTTACTTGTATATCACCTAAAATGACACCCATGGTTTCGTTGTCGGCAGCAGAAACCCAAGCGCGTTTACCGTCAATATCAAGCCAGTAAACAGTTTTGTCAGAACGACATGCGTACTCTACCTCTGAAACAGGAACTTGCACCAGACGTGAAGCTTGCGCACTCATCGCGAATAGCCCTAAAAAACTAAATAGAAATGTCTTCATAAACCCTCCTAAAAAGACAGTCGAATGTACATGACTGGTACTGTCTTCTCAATAGAGATTAAATACTGCGTACCTTCTTACATTCCACAGGCGTTGGCGACATCACATACTGACCATTGCCATCGATGATTTCTGCGCGACCTGTAATCGGCTGGCGCTTACATCCTGAAACTTCAATATGATATACAGCAGGCTTCTGTTTAAAGTTAAACTTACCTTGGACGCGAAAAGTGTTCTTACATTGTGTGGCGGTCTCAACCTGAACTTCACCTAATTCTACCTTGTCACCAAAACGACCTTCATTAACGTCCATCCACGCTCGTTGCACGGTTGCTGCGACATAAAGAACTGTCGAGTCTGTTTTGCACGTATAATCAACGACCTCCATATTCACATTACTAAAAGTCGCAACTGAAGTAGCTGATGCTAGCGATGCGAAAGTAGTTAAGACTGCTAAAATTAAGAGTTTATAAACTACTTGGATTTTCATGCGATCCCCCTTCGTTAAAACCTAACTCCTGTTTTTCAAGTTTCGTTCCTAAGAGATTGAAATAATGGCTTATTAGATCTAATAAACAAAATGACTCTTTGCGTGATGACTAATGCGAGCCGCGTCAAAGACGTTTAGCGCAGATACTTTAAAGCTGACTTAAAAGCCGTTTTACGGATTAATACTCGGTTAAAACATAACAACATCACAAAGGATGAGAAATGAAGAAGATCGTTTTGCTAGTAAGTTTGTTATCAACTCAAATTGCTTTGGCCCAAGAAAGTCGCACTAAGATTTCCACTGATGGTTTGCAAGGAATTAGAGTTTCAATTGTGAAGCCTTTCCTCAAAGTTAATAACTACAGCCTTGATAACGTTCTTGGTGTTTCGGTTGGTTATGCGAAACTTCCCATTCAACAAATTGGTTTCACAACTAACCTCGCGCTTTTACAAATTCAAGAACGCGGATCTACTGTTAATATGTACAGAGTCGATGGCAATATCGGTACCTCTATGAACGAACAAATAAATTTTAAGGGTGGACTTAATATTAGCAATTTCACTTCTGACCCAGGAAATTTCTCAGTTTCTCCGTCAGTGGGCATGCAGTTATCTGTTGGCGCAAAAATCAATGAGATTTTCGGTGTCGATTTAGCCTACACAAAAATGGCACAAACTGCTTCAGCTTTTGGTAATAGCGTTGAGGTTAGTGAATCGGGACTTGAACTAGGTTTCCACGGCACTTTCTAAAAAGTGGCGTTGAGGCCAACTTCGAGGCCTGCGACAACCAAAACAACGTCGGTATTAAAAACAGTAGCTGTTTGGCGCATGCGAGTAAAACCAAAGTCAACGCCAAAACTTTTTGTAAACTGGATACCGACACTGGCTTGCACACCGAGGCCTGGTAAAAGTTTATATTCGCGGGCATCTGCCACAAGGCGGCTCAGGTTTAGGCCGCCTTTTATATTTACGTGTTCATTAAAAACATAAGCCAAATTGCCATCAAGTCTTGCCAAATAAAGATATAAATCATCTTTTTTAATTTCTAAAACTGAAAAATTCGTTGTGGCTCCCACGCTGCGAATCGGGAGATAAACATATCCGAGGCCACCACCAATTGATTCATCTGGAGCCGCGGCCATCAAATTTTGTGAGGGACCCTGTTCCGTGCGATCGAGCCGCGCTGTAATACTTGGTTTGACAAAAGAAAGACGAAAGCCCTTGCTGGAATTTCCGTCTGAAAAGCCACCTTCAACCTCATGATCACCTGCAAACGCCGCTGGCGCTAAGAGAAGTGAAAAAATAATTCTTGTTAACATGAGGCCGGTCTAATTCATCAAAAGCTTAGCGTCGACCAAATTAGTTTTTTGTCTAAATTTTACAGGAGTTAGATAACCTGCAATTTCGGCAATGGTAAAACGAATTGCCCACCCCATTCGCGAATGGCCTGCATTTGTTCTATCACTTCATCTTTAATATTCCATGGCAAAATCAATACATAGTCGGGTTTGGTGGTAAATATTTTCTTCGGAGAAAATATTGGCAAACGACTCCCTGGTAAAAAGCGATTTTGTTTATAGGGATTTAGATCTACTACATAAGAAATTAAGTCATTCTTAACTCCGCAATAATTAAGCAAGGTATTTCCTTTGGCGGCGGCACCGTAAGCCACTACCGACTTTCCCTGTTCCTGACAGGTTATTAGAAATTTTAAAAGATCATTGCGGACCCGCGCTACTCTTTTGCCAAATTGTTGGTAAAATTCGCTGTTGCTAAAGCCTTTTTGCAATTCGCGACTAACTATCTCTGTCACCGCTGGACGTACTAAAATGTCGCGCTCGGCATGAGCAGCATAAATTCGCAAGGAACCCCCGTGAGTTGGTAGCTCTTCCACGTCAAATACTCGCAAACCGTGTTTTAAAAAGGCCATTTGCACAAACGAGAGTGAAAAATAGGAAAAGTGCTCATGGTAAATCGTATCGAATTGCACTTCCTCGATGAGTTTTTCTAGATGAGGAAATTCCATCGTGATTACGCCGTGAGGTTTGAGTAAAATCTTCAGAGCGCTAATAAAATCATTAAGATTTGGCACGTGAGCCAAAACATTATTTCCCAACATTAGGTCAGCAGATTTACCCTGTTGCGATAAACTCTTTGCTGTGGCGGTATTAAAAAAGCAAACCTCTGTCGCAACTCCCTTTTGTCTGGCCACTTCGGCGGTATTTGCTGAGGGTTCAATTCCTAAGACGGGAATTCCTTTCTCGACAAAATACTGAAGAAGATAGCCATCGTTGCTCGCCACCTCAACGACTTGCGAGGAGGAATCGAGATTAAATTGCGGAATCATTTTTTCTACATAGCGCCGACAATGATCAAGCCAAGAGTTCGAAAAGGATGAGTAGTAGGCGTAATTATCAGTAAAAATATTTTGTGCTAATTCAAATTCGTCGAGCTGAACCAAAAAGCAATGACGACAAACATAGACGTCCAATGGATAGTAGGCTTCCATCTTTTGCAATCGGTCGGCTTGCAAAAAGGCGTTTGACAACGGACTCGCCCCCAGCGAGACAAATAGATCTTTCACATCCTTTGAACAAAACCGGCACTTCATCTGCCCCCCATGTAAGGCAGACTTAAATCACGATCAGAGATAATGCGATGGTCGCAGAAGGGCCAATTAATTTTTATTTTTGGATCATCCCAACGGACTCCCGTCTCCGATCCTGCCTGATAAAACTCAGTCATCTGATAGCAAACGAGACTCTCATCGACCAATGTTTGAAAGCCATGAGCGAATCCCGGTGGAATATAAACCTGACGAAAATTACTTTGTGACAATACCTCACCCCACCATTGCAGATAGGTCGAAGAATCAGGACGCAAATCGACCATTACGTCAAAGATTTGTCCACGCATACAACTCACAAGTTTTCCTTCTTCAAAAGGTGGGATCTGCTTATGAAGCCCCCGTAGAGTACCCTTACGAGGATTGTAAGAAAGATTGTTTTGCACATAGCGAGATGGCAATCCGCTCAATGAAAATTCCTTTTCACAAAAATGTCTTGCAAAGAATCCGCGGTCGTCCTCTTTAATCTCAAGATCAATGATAAAAGCACCCTTTAAAGGCAACGGTTGAAAGTTCATTGCGCCACTCTGCGAGTTACAAAACCCGACGCACTGACATCCATAACGTCACCGGCCCAGTTTACCTCGCGCTTAAAAAGTGCATGCACACAGTAAACAAAGTTAATAAATTCATAAGGGAAAATTAGTAACGACCACTTCCACTGCCTTTGCGGAATTGCCAGCATCACTTGATATGATAAAATTACGACAGATTTAATTCCCAGGAATGCAACTAGCAGACCGAGATAAAGAGGATTGCCGGTAACGAACCACGCCACCAGCATCCACATCGATGAAAACAAAAACCCCGAATAAAAGAGTTCACGGTGATGATACTTTCCAATCATCGCCCAGCGCACCTTACGTTGGTAGAATGCCGCCACTGATTGTTCATCTTGACGAACCCAAACAAGCGAAGGTGCAAGTTCGCATTTCCCGCCGACTTTAGAAAAACTATCACTTAGGGGAACTTCTTCCGTGAGATAGTTAAGAATTGGAGAGAAGCCACCAGCTTCTTGCAAAAGCCGCATGTGAAACAAGATGGAACCACCGTACACAAAAGGCCTTTTTAACTTCTCACATAAAAGTGCAAACATGGGAACCTCCCAAAGTAGCGGAACTGTTTCAAGCAATGCGCCTAAAGTTTTACCGCCAAAATGTATAGGGAGAGCTGATACATAGGTTTTGAAATCAAGTCGTGTTTTCTCCATCATAATTCTTAAGTGGTCTTGTCTTTCAAAAGTGTCGGCCGCTAGCCAGTAAATCCACTGATGTTTGGCGTATTGAGCGGCGTAAGCCATCTTTGCAGTTCTTGGATTACCACCGGTTGCAACAAAGTCTGTGATCCACTTTACTTCGATGTGCTGTGGCCTTTCTGCTAAAATTTTTCGGGCGACACCGTAAGCGGCATCGTTGCGGTTTTCGATCGCAATGACAAACTCGATCGGTCCTGGATAGTCCTGTTCAACAATTCCGCGCAAACCATTTTCCAACGAAGAAGACAAACCACGAATACTTGTTATCACACTTATGCCTGGATAGTGAGGCAGCCGCTGTGGTCTTGCCCGATAGCGACGAATCCTTTTCATAAAGCTCGCCAACATAAATACGGAATAGATATTGAACGCCGTCGTTTGTAAAAACACAAATGCTACGAGTAATAAAACAGTCACTTCTAACATTGCTCTCCTCCAACTTTGATTTGTTCACGCATGATGTTTTCGAGATCGCCGTTTTTATCGTAATAAGATTTATACCAGTAAACAGTCATACTAATTGCTTTTCGCAGCTCAATAAGCGGTAACCAATTAAGTACTTGCTCTGCTAAACTGCAATCTAACTTAAGATACTGCGCCTCATGTTGTATTGGTTGTGCTGCCATCTCGATTTGCGCCGACGATCCCCACTGTCGAGCTAATTCCTCTGCTAAATCTTGAACACTGATAGCATCACTTTGGCGAGGACCAATATTCCAGGCGCGAGGAAAATCTTTTTGAAATTGATAGGATTTCTCAGCGATAAGCAGATAGGCACGCAAAGGTTCCAAAACATGTTGCCATGGCCGAACTGAAGATGAGTTCCTGACAATGAGATCGCGACGCTCGGCGAATGCCCGCATGGCATCGGGGACAATGCGATGGACTCCCCAGTCACCGCCACCAAAAACATTACCCGCGCGACAGTTAATCAAAGAAGTTGCTCGTTCCTCAAAAAAACTCAAAGCAAACGACCGACTCACAAGTTCCGCACACGCCTTACTTGCCGAATACGGATCATGACCACCAATTCGATCATTTTCTCTGTAGGGCCAGGACCACTCGCGGTTTTCGTAAACCTTATCGGTTGTGATATTGATAATGGTCTTTAACTCTTGACGGTCACGACAAGCATTTAAAAGATTGGCGGTGCCCAGTACATTCGTCGAAAATGTTGTGAGTGGGTCCTCATAGGACGGTAGCACTAAAGCTTGGGCAGCTAAATGAAATACAATTTGCGGATTGGCGCGCTTAATTGCTTCTCGTAGTTTTTCATATTCTCTCAAATCACCTTCTAAAGATGATATTTTTTTGCCGAGATTTATGGTGCCGAAGAGAGAGGGATCAGTTGGTGGTGGTAAAGAATAACCTGTAACCACGGCACCCAACTCATGAAGCCAAAAACTTAACCAGGAACCTTTAAAACCTGTGTGCCCTGTTACAAAAACCCGCTTGCCGCGCCAAAATGAGGAATTAATTTTTGCCCCATTCATCATTTAGTCCCACAACTTCCAAGGCGCTTTACCTGAGTTCCACAATTTTTCTAGCTCGCGCTTGTCACGAAGCGTGTCCATGGGCTGCCAGAACCCGCGATGTTGGAAGTTACTAAGCTGTTTGTCGGCCGCAAGAGTCTTAAGCGGTCTTTGCTCCCAAATGGTGGAGTCGTCTTCAATCAAGTCCATCACACCTGGTTCACAAACAAAAAAACCGCCATTGATCCACACGCCGTCGCCGTGGGGTTTTTCTTCGAAACGCTCAATTTGATCTTCATCATTAGTGACGATGGCACCAAAACGACCAGGCGGTTGCACGGCAGTCACTGTGCAAAGCTTGCCTTGCGCCTTGTGGAATTCGACCGACTTATTAATATCAACGTCAGCAACGCCGTCACCGTAGGTCATAAGAAACGTTTCGTTACCTATATAGTTTCGAACGCGTTTAATTCGCCCTCCCGTCATCGTGTTAGCGCCGGTATCGACAAGTGTAACCTTCCACGGTTCAATTTCCTGATGATGGACAAGTTTGGTGTTAGTTCGCACATCAAAAGTGATATCGGATCGATGTAGAAAATAGTTGGCGAAAAACTCCTTTATCATAAATCCCTTGTAACCGAGACAAATGACAAATTCGTTAAATCCAAATGCGCTATAGACTTTCATGATGTGCCAGAGAATAGGCATGGCGCCAATTTCCACCATCGGTTTGGGGCGTAAGTCCGTTTCTTCCCCTAACCGCGTGCCAAAGCCCCCAGCTAAAATGATTACCTTCATATTCCCCCAATGAATGGAGGGTAGGTGCAAATTTTATGCTACAAACAAAATCTAATATTTTTTACGGTCAAATAGAACTAGAAGAGGACCTAGTAAGAAATAGTCACCGAGAATGGCAATCAGAAAAATCCATGTGGTGAGCATGCCAAAATGAACATTCATGCGCAGTTTGGAAAACATTAAGACGCCAAAACCGGCGCAGAGAACCAGAGTCGTTGCTAACATTGCCGGAGCTACTTCCTCAAAGCTATGGATGATCGCCTCTTCGCTCGTCATTCGTTGGACTTTGCGAGCATCCATATAGTGACTTAAAAAGTGGATCGTATCGTCGATGGCAATACCCAGAGTAATACCAAAAACACTCGACACTGCCATTCCGACTTCTCCATAGGTAAGACCCCAGAGACCCAAACCACAAAACGCAGGTAAGAAATTGGGAATAATACTGATCATACCGACAGCGGCAGGTCGAAAAAGCAGGGCAATCAAAAGGCAGATCACTCCAATGGTGACAAGCTCACCTTCAATCATACTCCAGATATTATCGAGGGTGACCTTGGCAAAGGCCAGCGACGCGCCTAAATCGCGATAACTGGAAACCAGCGGTGGCGCGTTTTTACGTAGCCATTCTTGAGCACGGTCAGCAAGCGCGATCATTTCATTGTTAGTTAAGGATCGGAGAGTAACAATCATGCGACTCGAGGATTTATCGGCACTCACCATATTGGTAAGCTCTAAACCCTGGGGAAGTGCCAACTCGTAAAGGAGTAGATATTGCGCGATCAAATTCTTATTCTGAGGAATCGTTCGCGCTTTCTCATCCTCACCATTCATTACAAAGTTTAACTGCTTAATGACATCGGCCAAAGAAACAACCTGTTGAACCTCATTTTGTGTCAGTAGCCATTTGGTAAAGTCATTAAGAAAGTTAAGATAGACCGGGTCCTTCACATTGTCAGAGCCGTTGGTTTTCAAATTGTATTGAAGTGTATGAAAACCCATTAGGTGTTTGCTAACGTAGTCAGAGTTTTGTCTAATCTCGTCGGATTCATGGACAAGTTTCAAAAAATCCTCGTCAACGCGATTTTTTGGAATCGCCAGTGCGCAAATGGCGATGATGGCAACCCAACCCGTAAGTAAAATGCGACGATGTGCGATCACCCACTCGCCCAACCAGCGCAGATTTAGAACTCGCTTATTAAAAAACTCCTCGCTACCTAAACGCTGCTGACCGAATTTCATTGATGGCCAGAGCAAAATCAACGATGGCATTAACAG
>CAYPZY010000023.1:0-15094 GCA_964415155.1 uncultured Bdellovibrionales bacterium | reverse complement strand
CGGATTCGTGGATTCGCCAAGATTTAAGTCAATTTCAAGCGCCACCCGTTCGCGACGAAGAAGAAGACTTCTTACAATCTTTAGACCGCAGCAGTAGTAAAATCAAAAACGAACCAACGCGTGGAACAGAAAATACCAAGGGCAACTTAGTTCTGGATGATCTAGCACCGGTCAAAAAGGAATTAGAAAAACTCGAAACCCAAGAAGTAACGGCGCCGCCAGCGCTTAATCTGAGCGAAGAGCAAATTGAAAAAATCATCGCGAAACAAGCGCGAGAAATTATTGAAACTGTTGTCTGGCGAGTGGTCCCTGACATTGCCGAACGCTTAGTGCGCGAAGAGCTCCAGCGCTTGCTTCAAGACAAAGACAAAGAACTCCGTTTGGAGTAAAAAACTGTGGACCTTGATTCTTTAATTCACGATGCCATCCAAGAAGACATGCCGAACGGGGATCTTACAACCGAAGCTTTAGGCGTTTTGGAAAAACCCGGTCGCGCCAAACTCATCGCCAAAGAGGATCTTGTTTTATCAGGAACAGAGCCATTCGAAAAAACCATGCACTATATGGAGCCATTAGTTAAGTTCAAATGGTTTTTTAAAGATGGTGACTTTGTTTTAAAAGGCCAAACCATCTGTGTCGTCGAAGGTAATCTCGTGCAAATTCTCAAAGCTGAACGAGTAGCATTGAATTTTGTTGGTCACCTTTCCGGCATTGCGACCTATACCCGCTGCTTTGTGAACGAACTTGGAACGAGTAAGACAAAGATTCTAGACACTCGCAAGACACTTCCCGGATATCGCTCCTTACAAAAAAAAGCGGTTGTTCATGGAAAGGGTTTCAATCATCGGCAAAACCTCAGTAGTGCAATTTTGATTAAAAATAATCACATTTCCTTAATGGGCGGCTTAACTAAAGCAGTTCAGGCGATTAGAAGCCAAGTTAAAAAGCCGATTGAAGTTGAAGCGCGAACTCTTGATGAAGTGAAAGAAGCAGTTGCTGCCGACGTCGAAAGAATTCTTTTGGACAATATGGACGACCAAACATTAAGTGAAGCGATCAGGATTATTCCAAAAAGTATTGAAACTGAAGCAAGCGGCAATATGTCAGTCGCCCGAGTTAAGAAAGTCGCCGCAATTGGCGTCAACTATATCAGCGTCGGTGCCATCACACATTCGGCGCCGACGGCTGACGTCAGCCTTCATTTTGATTGGGAAAAATAATGGATTCAATTAGCCAATGGACACGTGATTGGTCCATTCAAAGAAATTTAGATGTTTGGTTTCAACCAGAAACGACAAGTACCAATACCATCGCCAAACAAACCCCGGGAAAATACCACCTCTATTTAACAGATCACCAGTATATGGGACGCGGGCGCGGTGGATCTTCGTGGCACAACACTCGTCCCGGCGAGAACTTATTGTCCTCTTGGGTTTTTTCCCTCCCGACGCCACCGCAACCAATTGCGAGTCCCCTATTTGGATTGGCGGTTTACACGTCACTCAAAACAATATGGCCTAATTTTGCCTTTAGCTTAAAAGCACCGAACGACGTTTATCTTGCCAATAAAAAGGTGGCTGGCCTTCTTCTGGAAGTGATCAGTGCCGGTGAGGAGTACCATCTCATTGTTGGTTTGGGATTAAATGTCTTTTCTCACCCTTCCGAAGTTGAGCACGCCGACCACATTGCTTCGGTCGCGAAAGTGGATGTGACAAAGTGGTTTCAGTTTTTAGATACGCTGCAAACTTATTTTCGCTCAATGGCCGAAATCTCCATTGAGAGCGAAATCCCCAACAGCTTTTGCGAACAACTCTGTGTCGCTTTAAATTATTTTCCCTTGAAGGAAAAAGTTGTGTTAAAAGTTCATCCTAATGGCGATATCGTCACCGACGAAGACGTTATAAAGTGGTTTGATCTCTAGGGAGGTTTACATGGCATTAACCTACACACCAACTCCAACCTTTAAGGAAACTTGTCCTGATTTTTCGTTGCCAGCTGTTGACGGCAGGGACTACAGCTTAAAAGATTTTTCAGCGGCCAAAGTTTTAATGGTGATGTTCATCTGCAATCACTGTCCCTATGTCAAAGCGATTGAAGACCGGCTTTTGAAACTGGGAAGATACTATCAAGGCAAAGAGGTTCAGATCGCAGCGATCTGTTCTAATGACGGCGAAAACTATCCGGAAGATTCCTTTGAAAACATCAAAAAGCGTTGGCAACAAATGCAGTATCCATTTCCTTACCTCTACGATGAGTCACAGCAAACCGCGAAAGCTTTTGGCGCCGTTTGTACGCCTGACTTTTTTGTCTATGATGAGCAACGTGTTCTTTCCTATCGTGGTCGACTCGATGACTCGTGGAAAGATCCTAACAAAGTATCTCGTGAAGAGTTAAAAGAAGCGATAGATCTATTGCTGGAAGGTAAGAAACCCACAATACAACAGCCGTCAATGGGCTGCTCTATCAAGTGGCGCTAAATCTGCGCCCGGCTATCGATAATTGGTTTGGCGTTAAAATTACTTTCAATCGCGCGAATGCGTCCATCTTCAATCTTGTACCATTCTGTAAACAGCACAATTCCTATATTTGGATCTTCCGATTCCTGCGTGTAGATGCTACAGACCTCATTGCCATCGGCGATTATTTTTTTAACGTCCAGATTCACAAAACTATCGCGGTTTCTTTGAATTTCACCCAGAAGCTGCTCACGATTTGAGAGCAAAGCAATAGGACTTTTAAAATGAAGGTTTTCAGACAATAGGTGTTTTAGAGCAAAGATATTACGCCGACCTTTGTAAAACAAAAAATCCTGCACTAACTTTTTAGAAACCATGTCCTGCATTTAGTAACCTACCGGATGCCAAACCGTTTTGTACTCGACGAAATTTAAAATATTCTCAAGGCACAAATTATTCTTAATGGGACCACTCACCCGCTTCATGTTTTCGCAGGCGAGCATTTTAATCTCGCCTAGTTTCTGTGAATCACTACCATGGTAGGCAAGCGACTGAACTTCCATGTGAGAGCCAAATTGTTTATAAAGTTCTTCTACACTACCAGTTAATAGGTTAATCACTCCCTTTGGTAGATCCGATGTCGCGAAGACTTCTGAAAGAGGTGCGACCAAACCGGCTCCATTTTCGGGGAGCAGAGCCACCAAGGTGTTACCTCCGCAAATAATGGCAGATATTGTCGCCACCAATTTCGCCAAATCAAATTTTTCAGCGGCCATTAAACCAACAACGCCGACAGCCTCAGGGGAAGTAAAGTTGTGATGAGGACCACTTACTGGATTTACCGCACCAATGACTTGTTGGTACTTATCGGCAAAACCCGCATAATAAACAAAAGCATCAATGGCTTCATCCACAGATTTGTTGGCGGCGACGTCGGTCATACCGAGCGTTGCATTTAACATTTCAACAAACTCTAGACGTTTGCCTTCCATCATCTCGGCCATACGATAAAGTATCTGCCCGCGATTAAACGCTGAACGCTCTTCCCAACCTTTACCGGCATCTTTTGCTGCCGTCACAGCATTGCGAAAATCCTTTCGTGAAGCTAAGCAAAGATTGGCGTAAATGCGTTTACTACCATGATGATAAACGGGAAAGCTACGGCCCGACTCAGTTCGGGGAAATTCGCCGGCAATAAATAGTTTTATCGTTTTTGGAATACGTAGAGTTTCAGATGTAGTATTCATTATTTCACCTCCACATAACTGAAAAGGCCATGACGACCACCTTCGCGACCATAACCACTTTCGCTATAGCCACCAAATGGCGAACTCGGATCAAATTTATTGTAAGTGTTCGCCCAAACCACCCCGGCTTTGAGAGCGCTCGCAACTTTATGAATCTTGGAACCCTTTTCTGACCAGAGTCCCGCTGCCAAACCATAAGGAGTGTCATTGGCTTTAGCAATCGCTTCTGCTGGTGTTCTAAAGGTAGAAATAGAAAGTACTGGTCCAAAAATTTCGACTCTACAAACAGTGTTACTTGATGACGTGTTGGAAAAAAAGCAGGGTTTATGAAAATAACCATTGGTAGGAATATTCACATTGGGTTCCCAAAATTCACCACCCTCTTCTTTACCAATCGCCACTAGCTGTTTAATTTTATCGAGTTGTTCTTGCGAATTAATGGCACCAATGTCTGTGTTCTTGTCTAAAGGATCACCGACACGCAGAGTTTGCATGCGGGCTTTTAGTTTTTCTGTGACGACACTTGCAATCGACTCTTCAACCAACAGACGTGATCCTGCACAACAGACATGACCTTGGTTAAAAAAGATCCCGTTAACTATACCTTCCACCGCTTGATCGATGGCCGCATCTTCAAAAATAATATGTGCCGACTTACCACCAAGTTCGAGAGTTAATCTTTTGTCGGAGTTGGCAGTGGCCATTGCAATTTTCTTTCCGACTTCAGTGGAACCCGTAAATGCAATCTTATTGACGTCTCTGTGTTCAACAAGTGCTGCGCCAGTGGCACCAGCACCGGTGATGACATTTACCACACCGTCAGGAAGTCCCGCTTGCTGAAGAATTTCACAAAGGAGTAGAACGCTTAAAGAAGTTGTCTCAGCTGGCTTAAGGACAACCGTGTTACCACAGGCGAGCGCCGGAGCGATTTTCCAAGCGGCCATCAATAATGGAAAGTTCCACGGTATTACCTGGCCAACTACGCCAAGTGATGAAATTTGTTTACCAGGGACAGCGTAATTTAATTTATCGGCCCAGCCTGCATGGTAAAAAAAGTGAGCTGCGGCAAGTGGAACATCAACATCCCGTGATTCTTTAATCGGTTTTCCGTTATCCATTGTTTCAAGAACTGCCAACTCCCGCGCCCGCTCTTGAATGATTCTCGCAATTCGAAAGAGATAACGACCGCGGTCCCGGCCCGACATCTTTGACCACACACTGTTATAAGCATACCTGGCGCTGGCAACCGCATTATCAACATCTGCTGCATTTGCTTCAGCAATTTCCGCCAAGGTTTCGCCAGTCGCAGGGTTAATCGATTTAAAGAATTTATTTGATTTCGGCTCTACGAATTTACCATTGATAAAAAGTTGATTTTTAGATTTCACTTTAACGATCTTTGTAGACTCAATGGAGGGAGCATATTCAAAAGCGTTGGTTGGTGTAGATTTCGCTTTTGCTTTTGTCGTAACAGAGGTTGCGGATGGTGTTTCTAACATTTTTGCCTCTTAATCCAAAGAAAATGATTTTTCATAATAATAACGACCGGTGTACTCTTTGTAGATCTGCTTCAAGAGATCATTAAGAAGAGTACTGGCACCAAAACGGAAGAGATCAGGTGTCATCCACTCAGGACCAAGCGTTTCTGACAGCATACACAAATAATGAATCGCTTGCTTAGCGGCGCGAATTCCACCAGCCGGTTTCATTCCAATTTTTTTACCGGTTTTACGTTGGTAATCAGCGATCGCTTGTAACATGACGAGAGTCACCGGCATTGTTGCTGCGGGCTGGACTTTACCAGTACTAGTTTTAATAAAATCTCCGCCAGCAGCCATAGCAATTTCAGAAGCTAAACGAACATTATCTAACGTGCCCAACTCACCTGTTTCTAAAATCACTTTAAGATGAGCTTTTCCGCAAGCGTCCTTAACAGAGGCAATTTCATCAAAAACCAATTGATAGTCACCCGCTAAAAAGGCCCCGCGACTAATCACCATGTCAATTTCGCTAGCACCTTCACCGACGGCCGCTTTGGTGTCTTCAATTTTGATTGCTAACGGAACTTGTCCCGAAGGAAATGAAGTTGCCACCGATGCAATCTGAATATTTGTTCCCTTAAGACACTTTACCGCGACTGGCACCATCGCAGGGTAAACGCAAACCGCTGCCACTGATGGAATGGGTTGAAAATCAGGGTGCTTTTCGAGGTCCTTAAATAACAACGGCGGTACGGGATTGATCGCTTTCATACAAAGCTGCGTCACTTTTCCGGGAGTATCGGCTCCTTCGAGTGTAGTCAGGTCCACCATTTCAATGGCTTTGTAAAGCGCGTAGAATTTTGATTTTTGTTTAATGCTTCGTTTAGTGAAAAAGTTGGCTCTTTCGTTTACCCCTACTTCATCAATGGGTGGTGAAAGTAGTGGTAAAAATTGGCCCGATCCAGTCTTAAGAGTGATAGACTTTTGCATGCAATATCCATCCTTTGAACGAACTTGAAGTCTTACCATGAGGTAGTGGTTTTACGCAAAATCTGTGCAATTAATACATCGCAAAACACTTGGGGTTTTGGCCAGCCGGTTGCTTTCTAGCGTATTATCCCCTAAATTTTAGGACTTGGAGGTTTTACATGGGTTTAAAAGAAGGTGATCTGGCTCCTAATTTTTCGGTAAAAAATGAAAAGGGTGAAACTGTTTCTTTACGTGATTTTAAAGGTAAGACGGTGGTCTTATATTTTTATCCTAAGGATATGACCCCTGGTTGTACGATTGAAGCCTGCGACTTTCGCGATCAACTGAAAAAGTTTGGTGCCGCCGGCGCCGTGGTTTTAGGTGTGAGCAAAGATCCTGAGGATCGTCATCAAAAGTTCATTCAGAAGTATGACCTAAATTTTCCCTTACTTGCCGACACTGACGAAAAACTGTGTAAGGACTACGACGTCATTCAAGAAAAGTCTCTCTATGGCCGTAAATTCATGGGTATTGAACGTTCCACTTTCGTGATTGGTCCCGACGGCCGTATCAAAAAGGTGTGGAACAAAGTCAAAGTTGCTGGTCATGTCGACGATGTTCTTGGTGTCGTCAGTGGTAAACCCGTTGAAAGCTCAGGTAGTATGTTGAAAAAGGTTGTTGGGGCCTTGAAACAGACTGTCGGTATTGGCGGAAAATCCACAAAAAAATCGGCCAAGAAAAAAAAGACAGCTAAAAGCGCTGCGCGAACAAAAAAGCGCGTTGGAAAAAAAAAGAAAAAGTAATGATGCTTTCACTTCCGCTGTGGAAGTGGATACTCACGTGCCATGCGTGAGGTAGCGGCGCCGTACACCTCGGCGCCCTTAAGTGGCGACTTTTATAATTCCTGTAAAGCTTTTGCGATTTCTACTCGAGCATCCGAAATAGCGACGTGCATCTTTTCCTTATATTCGTTAGTACCAGTATAATCTCGATAAACAGTCAGCATTTTTTGAGCCGTAAAGACCATCAACGCATTTTTTACGACAGATTTATCCACCCCTTCCAGAATTATTGTGAAAAGCGAAATAACGTTTAGAGCCGCGCTGGCAAGATTGACGGCAATCTCTTCCTTGCGATTCGCGTTAAAAATCTTAACAGTACGCTCAAGATTCTCTACCTCACCCCTCACTTTTTCCGCATTAGGAACAACTCCTTCTTGACTTAAATTCGCCAACGCCTCTTTCAATTCATTCGCGGTCTGACTAAACTCGTCGACATTAATTTGGCTAAGCTTGTCAGCAGTTGAAACAATAAGGCCGGCGTTACTTAGTAGCATCGACAATTTAAGAGCGGCAGTTGCGAAGAACTCCCCACCTTTACCTGATCGATTGAAAGCAAGGTAGCCGATACCTGCAGTGGCTAATGCGATTGTCGAACTTATCGTGACAAACTGACTATCATTTCTACCACCACCATTTAATCTAGACTCTAAACTATCAAGGTGCGCATCTAAATTTATTAGTTTGTATCTCAATTCTAAATATTCTGTTTGTGCTTGGTTAGCAATTGCAACAGCAACACGCTTGGTGCGGTTCTCCTTTGCGAAAGCAAAGTTTTGCGACACTATTGAAAGTGCTAATGTGTAAGAAATAATTTTTTTCATTTCCTTCTCCTTCAGCAAAAAACGTCATAACTGTCAAAAGCTAAGACGTTTTTTATGACCTAAGCCGGCCCGTATACGTCTAGAATGTCAGAAAAAGAGTTTTTGCATGAAGAATGCCAGAAGCAAAGCGTAGTTGCTTCCGGCTACCACCAAGCCCGAGCTACAAAAAAATCGCCAAGCAAAACGGCCAGCAAAAGAATAATCAACGGACCGAAGGAAACCGCTTCATTCTTCTTCCAGCGGGCAAAAGAAAGGAAGGCAAGCGCAAGAAACGCAAGATTTGCTAAAATCACGAAACCGAGAGGACCATAAACATTGAAGAACCCCTCATCTCCAATGCCAATCGCACGCGCATAAAAAAAACCAGAATAAGCAACTAGCGGTGATAAAAGAATAATAAGAACTCGGCCCATAGGAAAACTTGTTAACAAATAACACATGTGATGTCTCCATAATTTTTCATGGCATATAACTTGAAATGACCAGCAGAGTGTGGTTTAGAACTGTCTTAAGGGAGATCGCGGTGAAATCTAAGATACTATTTTCAATTCTCGTGACATTTTTTACTATTCCGCTTTTAGCGGTCCCTTTGACTGTTGATAAAGAAGAAATCAGAAAAGTTGTTAAAACCCAACTTGAAGATCTTAGGGATTGTTTCGAGAAAAACTGGGACCATCTTCCTCCAAAAATTAAAATCGTTGCCGAATGGGAATTTGCTAAAACTGGCATTGTAAAAACAGCCAAGATCGTAAAGGATTCCTCCGATCTCGTTAATCACGAAGCTTTCGAAACTTGTATTACCTCGGAAATCAAAACTTGGAAATTTCCAACTTTCAATAGTGAAAATGTGGCTATCGTTCGCTACCCATTTGTTTTTCAAAAGCAAAACTAATACAACTGCCTCGGTTGTTTATAAAAAAATTTACATTCAACGCGCCGACGGAATTCCGTCGAGTCATCACGATAGATTGCTAGAGATCCATGGTACATCTCATATTCAAATTTACTTTTAGTATCGATCTCCAGCAAGAATGATCTAGCACCTTGTTGACCGTAGACATAGACAATCGATACAGGATCTTTTGTCGGAGCTAGACGCACGACCTTCCTTTTAACTTCCCATTCATCCTTCTGCGAACTGCCCCCGAAGGTTCTTGTTACAAGGGCAAAATGTTTGTCACCGCTCGAATCAATGCGTAACACGAGCTTCTTACCCTCGCCCATCGGGCTTAAGGGATTGCAGACGAGCTCCATGGTTGCAATGGCTTCGTGAGCCGATAAAAGCATCAACAAAAAGATGAAATAAGAAATAATTCTTTTAAAATGGGAATGTTTAGCAGATTCTGGGTGAGTGAGTTCAAAACCACGCTGACGTAGAGCCGAGATTTTGTCAGCTACCTCTCCGTATTGCTCCAATTCATTGCGATTAAAGCTTTGAGAAGGTTTCATATTGTACCTCGCTCCGCTAATCTAGCACCACCAACATAGCGAAGGAAAACAAATCGGCAACAGTCCCAACTTGCCACGAGGACGACAATTTATCTCAGGAAATATACCACAAGAGAGGTCAAGGACCTCTCTCAACGAATTATGCTTTACCGCGCATTAAATTGAGTGCGGATCCAGCTTTAAACCACTTCACTTGTTCGGCATTGAAAGAGTGAGCAAGTTCCACCTTCTCTTCACTACCATCTTTATGAGTGATCACTAAAGTTAGATTTTTACCAGGAGCAAAGTCAGTCAGACCGGTAATCGCTAAGCGATCATCTTCAGAGATTTTTTCGTAATCTTGAGGACGCGCAAAACGCAGAGCTAACATACCTTGCTTTTTTAGGTTGGTTTCGTGAATGCGGGCAAAACTTTTAACAATGACTGCCAGTGCTCCAAGATGTCTTGGTGACATTGCGGCGTGTTCGCGACTGCTACCTTCGCCGTAGTTCTCATCACCGATGATGACCCAAGGGCGGCCTTGCTTTTTATAGTTACGTGCAATCTTGGCGTAAGGCACGTTTTGATCACCATTGGAAATGTCAGTACCTTTGCCAATTTCCCCAGTAAACGAGTTAGTCGCACCTTCAAGTAAATTATCAGAGATATTGTCTAAGTGACCGCGAAACTTCAACCATTTGCCAGCAGGACTAATATGGTCAGTGGTACATTTGCCTTTCACTTTGGCGAGGATGACAAGATTTTTCATATCTTTGCCGTCCCAAGGGGTGAAGGGAGTTAAGAGCTGCAAGCGATTAGAACTTGGTGAAACTTGCACCTCGACCTGCTTCCCTTGCGGCTTTTGATAACCCTCATCATCTCGAACGAAACCACCATTGGGAAATTCAGGCGCCTCAGGCGGAGTTAACTTTAACGATCGACCCTCTGGAGTTTTGAGTTCATCTGTTAAGGGATTGAAGTCCAAACGGCCCGCTAAACCGAGTGCCATAACAAGCTCTGGACTACCGATAAAACCAAGCGTTTCATTGTTACCATCGTTACGACCGCGGAAATTACGATTGAAGCTAGTGACGATTGTGTTTACCTCACCTTTTTTAATGTCATCGCGTTGCCATTGGCCGATACAAGGACCGCAAGCATTTGCTAAGACATTGGCACCGACATCCAAAAGTGTTTTCATTTGGCCATCGCGCTCAATGGTTTTATAAATTTGTGCAGAACCCGGCGATACCAAAAACATCTGTGGCATCTTCATGCCAAAGTTTAACGCCTGTTTAGCAACGGCAGTGGAACGACCAATATCTTCGTACGAAGAATTCGTGCAAGAACCAACTAAAGCAGCTGAAAGTTTTGTCGGCCAACCGTTAGCTTTAGCCTCTTCTTTAATTTTACTGATTGGTCTAGCCACATCGGGAGAGTGTGGACCAACAAGATAAGGTTCAAGACGGCTAAGATCGATTTCAATCACTTCGTCAAAGTATTTGGCGGGAGTTTTTGTAACTTCATCGTCAGCTCTTAGTAAATCGCCGTTAGTTTGCGCTAACTTAGCCAACTCCTCACGTTTGGTGATTTTTAGGTAGTCGTACATACGTTGATCAAAGGGAAATACGGAACAAGTCGCACCGAGTTCAGCACCCATATTGGTGATCGTCGCTTTGGCCGTACAACTAATGGATTGGCAACCTTCACCAAAATATTCGATGATTTTATCGGTCCCACCTTTGGTGGTCATAATTTCTAAAAGTTTTAAAATGACGTCTTTACCAGAAGTCCAGCCACTCAACTTTCCTTTTAAATGCACACCAACAAGTTTTGGATTTTTAACTTCCCAAGCAAGACCTGACATAACGTCAGCCGCATCAGCTCCCCCCACACCAATCGCCAACATTCCAAGACCACCGGCATTTGGCGTGTGCGAGTCGGTTCCGATCATCAAACCACCGGGAAAAGCATAGTTCTCAAGAATAACTTGGTGAATAATACCAGCCCCTGGTTTCCAAAAACCTAGATTATAACGAGAAGCCGCAGAGGAAAGGAAGTTAAAAACTTCTTCGTTCTCAGTCATCGCGACTTTCATGTCCTCTTTCACCCCTAAACGGGCGCGAATCAAATGATCACAGTGAATAGTACTTGGAACGGCAGCTTCGTCACGACCTGCTAGTATAAATTGAAGAACAGCCATTTGCGCAGTCGCATCTTGCATGGCAACGCGATCAGGGTTCAGCATTAAGAAGCTACGGCCTCTTTCAAGTTCCTGCGTTTCAATATCGACCAAGTGGCCATAAAGAATTTTTTCCGCCAGAGTCAGAGGTCTATTCGCGCGGGCTTTTAACTTTTTAAGCCGATCGCGAGTTTTATCGTAGACCTTTTTTACTAAATCGGGAGTTGTTTCAATCGACGTCATACATGTCTCCTCTTAGACGTAAGAACCTGACTCAATCTTATCGACAATAATCTTTTCCGGAGTTAACGGATCTTTTGGATTCACCATAAAAAATGCCTGTTGTTCACAACGGAGTTTTTCTCTAACTAACCAATGTAAGATATCGGCCAATTTTTTATTTTTCTTATCCTGAAAAAATGGATCGTTTTCCAAAGCGTCTTTTGCCTTCTTAAGCGAGCGGGCTTCTGCCACATCGTTTTCTTTTACACGATAACAGTGAAGATCATATTTTTTAACATCTTCGGGCAAAACTCCTAAAAACCGAACTGAAGGCGCGCTAAAATCCTTATTACGAATAAGACTAGCTGCCGAACCGGCCTTTAAGGTGCGGAAAATGTTTTGCAGGGTATAGGCGTCCAGATCGCCGAAGAAATAGATAGGTACTTCAAGCTGTTCTTGGATGAGTTTACACCAGCCGCGAACACCGTTACTAGGAACCCCTTGAGCACCCATGACGATAGCATGATGGCGTTTGGTAAAACCGTTACTTACCAAGGTATTAGCTGTACCTTCTGACTCAACAACTAAACAGAATTTGATTTTTCTCTTTGCCTTTAGCTTTAGCGATTGTGGCTTGTTCTTAGGCTGAAAGGGAGTCGTTCCAAGTGTACTCAAATCAACAATCGCTTTTTCACCATCAGATAACGTTTCCGTAACAACTAGGTCCTGGGAGTAGGTCTGTCCACCGCGATCGTTGGCAAAGCAGTTTAACTCTTCACGATATACCTCAAGCATATCGCCAATAAAATCGATGATTGAATCACTTTCGACCTGATCATCGAAATCAAGTGGCTTTAAATCCGGAGAAGACTTCACCATACCTTTGGAGATATAGTAAAGTTCACGCTTCGTATTGACGTTGCCATGTTCAAGGTTGCGCAAGAGAATCTCAAGCATGTAAACAACACGCGCTAACTTTTGCACTGAACTAACGTTGAGTTCGGTGCGAACTTTTTTATCACCCGCTGTAAGGTAACCAACTCTGGGATTATAAAAGGAATTGTCGAGAGCACACTTCACAGCCTCAAGAACTGGTCGTTTTGCCAATTCAAGGTCTTTTAACATTTCATTGCATAAATCAAACGCTAGTTTTGGGATGTCTTTATTACTTTCTCTGACTTTGATCATCTTACTCACGCTTTCTTACCAGTGGTTTTCTTAGTTGTTTTCACCGCCTTCGATTCCTTTTTATCTTCAGGCGCAAGTTTTTTTTCACCTTTAGTGAGCTTAGGCGGTTTTTCATCTTTGATTTTACCTTCCGCGCGCTTTTCTTCCACCACATCGACGGAAACAGTGGCTTTCGCACCCTCATCAGTAGTCTCGGAGGTATCTGCAACACCCATCAGATGACCCTGTTTTTGTTTTAACACATTCAAGCGCTGTTCGGCTTCAAGCAATTCCGTTTTCGCATCGCGAGTATCGCGGCCCAAAATTTTCGTTAAGCCTTTTTCTGCCCGTTCCTTTCTTTCTTTAGGAGCGCCAGTTAAGCGAGCCAGACCTTCAATAAGAATGGGACCAAATTTCTCCAAATGCTGAATCTTACGTTCAAGATCTGCCTCACGTAGCTCTTTCTTAATATGACGCGAAAGTCGTTGCCCACCCTGAATCAATGCCAAGCGAATCTCTTCGACGAGCTCATCACTTGAATCAATCGTTTCCTTAGAGGCATTTTTAAATTTAATGAACGGGGAAACCACACTCACGGCAAAAACATAAGGTCCATAAGGAACACTGTCCTTAGGTTGATTAAGACCGTAGGCCTTCCAGTTCACAGATTCGATGGCGCGAGTGATCGCACAGGCCGATTTATCAAATTGTAAAGGCACGCGATTAGCGAAGCGAAGAACTTGAACCGGTTCATCCTCAGTACCACGCGCTTTAAACCGAGCAAGAGCGATTTCCACAGCCACAGGTTTGAAGTCGCAAATCTTTGGCTTGCGCGTGACGACACTAAAAAAGTCAATATCGCCTAGGCGATGGATACTCTTTGCTAACGACTCCTCACCGATCGTCAAAACAGATTTGGTGCTTGGACTCTGAATGTCCGTTTCCTGAATGATTTGGAAGGCCGACTTAATATTTTCTTCGCTCAACTTATTGATCTGAATATCAAGAAGTTTGTCCTTTAAACCCTTCTTTTTAAGCTCGCCGATAGTTTGATCAGTAATGCGTGAGAAGCCAGTACGCATAAATTTTCGTAGACTGATGTTACCGTAAAGGCGCGCATGGGTAATAAATTCACCAAGTTTCATCGTATGGGGATGCGGCAAAGTGGCGCCAGGAATCTCAGGAACCGTGTCGGTAACACGGGGAATTTCAACCCAATCATTATCCAACAATTTATATTTAATAGTGAGATGTGGATTAACGAGAGTGGTCCCTTCCAAATAAGTTAAGAGCCCACCTTCACCATTTAGTTGAATGCGACCATCCATTTTGAAGGTAACTTTAACACCATGAGGCTTCTTCCAATCGATAGTTTCTTTTTCGCGAATCAAACCTTTATTGGCCTTGATATCGACATCAATCAAAGCTTTGACGGCTTTACGCATTTTTGCTGTTTTACTGACGACCCACACACCTTTAGCATTGGTGAGCTGCGCCCAAGTAACGGCAGCGGAGATACCGATACCTTGTTGACCACGCGTACATTGGCCGCGGCCAAATTTTGATGAAGCCAAGTATTCGCCAAATACTTGCGGAAGAAGTTCCGGCTCAATACCTGGCCCATTATCTTCCACATCGATTTCAATAAGATCGTTATTTTTGGAGGCGCCTTTACCAACACGTTTTATTTCAATCGCAATCTCAGGTAGCAATTCGGATTGCTCGCAAGCGTCTAAGGAATTGTCGACTGATTCCTTGAGGGTTGTTAATACGGCCTTAACCGGTGATGAGAATCCAACCTGCTGTAAATTTTTTGCAAAGTACTCAGCGGTACTGCTTGTCGTAATTTTTGCCAATCGCTTAACTCCTACAATTACTTGGCTATTTGATAAATATTAGTTTAAAAATATCAGAAACGACAAAAGGAATTGCAAGATGAAACGAATAAAGTTTGTGAAATGGCTTGTGCTAAGCGTTAGTCTCTTTCTCTTTTTGCCGTCAGCAAATTCCGCAGTAGAATACAAAGCCGAAAATTTATCTGCCGGTACTGGACCAGCCGCTAATGAAAATGATGAGTTAATAATCAGATATGATTTGTGGCTCTATGAAGGTAAAACCGCCGACGGCAAAGGTAAACTTGTCGATTCTTCCAAGTCTCTAGGAAAAAAAATTCCTCTCGATGAAAAAAAAATTTTGGCAGGATTATATAGAGGACTTTCGAGCGCTCGCGTCGGTGATAAGTGGCGCTTTACACTGCCCGCAAATCTGGCGTTTGGTAA
>CAYPZY010000022.1:0-15766 GCA_964415155.1 uncultured Bdellovibrionales bacterium | reverse complement strand
GGCATTCCGTAAAAAGATTGCATAAGAGGAAAACTACGCAAATTTCTGTAGCCATAGTTGTCGCGCTGGTAGGCCCAAATACTATCAGTAACAAGATCTTTGTATAACGACATTGCCAAAGGTCGCGGGCGCACACCAATTATCTCGGCAGGATTCCAATCAGGCATGACGCCATAAAGCGTTCGTTTTCCAAGAAGATAAGGGTGATCACTATTAGATGCGCTGATTCTTTGGTAAAGACCTTCCAAACGAGTTGTTAAATCATTTTGAAAATCTAAACTTTTATTCTCTTTGATTCTCAGTGGTCTTACTTGCAACAGATAAACTTCGCGGTTCTCACCAATAGCAAACTCAACGTCCAAATCTATCTTTCCAAAATAGTTTTCCAACGCCTCTAACAGAGTAACGACGGAGTCAAGTTCAGCCGAGAGCGACAGTTTCTTAAATTTAAAAATAACCGCCGTAGCAATATTATTTGAGGCCCCAGAAGTCACCTGATCCGTAAGCGTGGATTTGTCATAATTTATAATATAGTAGGGCGATCCGGTGTTGGGGTCCGCGGTAAAGGCAACTCCGCTCATCATCACCTTTTTTACCATTGGCTGTACAAAGACCTGATTCAAGCTTAAGTCACTGTCATAGGAGGCAAAAACCCTATCGATGGCGCTTGCCAATGTCACAAAGGAAACATTCAGAACTGACTCAAACTGACCTGCCTGCGAGGCGCCCAAAAGGTCTTCGGTCAAAGCACTACTGCGAACAATAAGAGGTGTTTCAGGAAATTTTTCGCCAACTTCTTTTAGAATTTCTTTAGAATTGCGTCGCCATTCCACAATCGTAAAACGAACTTGGGGAAGAATCACGCAAGGCAATTCTATTTTCGCTAGCATTTCTAAAGTTTCTGCTTTGGTCCCAAATTTTTTATTCATGAAGTTACATCTGAAGCTTTGTTATGACTTCGTTTAATAAATCTTGTGGAGAAAACCTACCATCATTTGCCAGCACGATATTCGCAGATGTTGGTTCGTCATAACCACCATCAAATCTCACCAAGTGTTGTTCAGCTAATTTTTTATGAACATCTCTTTGGTTTCTACTCGCCAATACATCATCTGAAACTTTTAGATAGATTTCAACATAGTTCGCAATTGAACCTCGATTCCACTTCCGAACGTTCTCAAACATAGAAATAGTAGAGCAAACGACGTCTATTCCTTGCTCCGAGATTGATTTACAGAGCCTCGCATAACGCCAGGCACACTTTAATCGGTCTTCTTTTGAATATCCCAAATCATCGTCGAAAATTTTTCGAAGCTCGTCTCCATCCAGCAAATAAACAGGCCGATGTTTCTCGCGAAAATGATGCGAAAGCATTTTTCCAAGCGTCGATTTACCCGCACCTGCTAAACCAGTTATCCAATAAACTGTGCCGGGTGTTTTGCTGATCATTTTCTCTGAACCATCCACAAACGGGTCGTATAATTTAGATTAAGGTTTTCAGGAAGTTCTTCGCGAATTCGCTTTTCAATCTGCGAAAAAACCCGGTTTCCCTCTTCTGTCGTCAGATCCCAAAACTGATTTTTTACGGATCTCCAAGCTAGCAGATAATGTTTCAAAGGTTGTTCCACAATTTGACTTACTTCAATATATTTTAGATTCCCAAAAAAACTACATTGGCTGAGAAATTCGTTTTGATTTTCTCTTCTCGTTCCATGTGAATAACTAGGAAAGAATTCGCGAATTATATTTTCCACTTTGGATTGGGTCGGATCATTGAGGTCGCGATGATTCCACATACACGCAAACCAACCATTTTCCTTAAGCGTTCTGTGAGCCTCTACTAGCGTTTTAGTTCTATCCGTTGTGTTGAATGATGAACCCATGGCATACAAATCCACACTGCCTGTCTCAAGTCCAGTATCCTCCGCAACACCAGCTCGCCACTTTACATTTTGACCAGCTGTTCGCTCCATACCGATAGTTCGCATGGCTAAATTTGGTTCGATGGCAACGCACGAAATATTTTTAGCAAGCAAGAGGACCGTCAGATTGCCAGTGCCGGCACCAACGTCGGCAACTTTGAAATTGCTGCGAGATTGACTGCCAGCTACATCCAACATCTGGTCAATAGCTAGCGGCGCATAGTTGGGACGAAACTGATAATACTCAGCATTTACCGTGTAATCCCACTCTGGTTTATTTAAACTCACACCCAATGTACCATTCTCATGTTGTACATTTTCAACCATTCGACTTCCCCTTTTTGAATCAATCTCTAACCTAATAGGCTATCAATATCAATATCTTTAATTTAAGTTATTTCGAATGGTTACACCACGTTTGACCTGATGGCAGCCATTTGTTTTAAATTCCTACCAAAGCTCCTAAAGCGAAGACTTCGTTGACAGCAGCAGAAGAATTTTGCCATATTCTTGCCATCATTTTGAGGTTATTTGCCTGGAAACATTAACTGCCCGCGAACCAAACATACGAGCCTTACCTCGTCATTCAACCAATATTCGTATTGCTTGGAAATTGGCCGCGCGAACCGAAAAAATTGCGAGCGTTCGCTACCGTTGTCTTATACCAGCGCTACATCTAAAGAAATTTTCAGTTTCTTCAAATTTTTATGCCTGCAATGATAATATCAATTTTCTACAGAGACCCGATCTAGTTATTTTTGTAAAAGCATTTAACGACCACGATCTAGCTTTGGCAAAACTGGCCCACCAGCTCAACGTCCCAATAGCCATCGACCTGTGCGATAATATCTTTTTCAAAAAGGACATTGTTCACAACAACGACGACGGTGTCGACTATAACCAAAGAGTTTGCAATTTTAAAGAGATGGCCAAACTCGCACGCTTTGTCGTGGTAACTACCCCTTCACTATCGGAAGTCGTTCGCCGAGAAGTTGGCGAGTTTACCAACGTTGTTGTCATTCCTGACCCTTTGGAAACACCCGAAGACATGCCTCAAATGAATTTGTTTCAAAAAAAGCAGATGAATGAGTGGCTATTCGGTCACGGAGCTTTTTGGTTTTTCTGGCAGGGTGTACCCAAGCTTGTCGAGAAGGTTATCCGAGAAGTTTGTCAGTTTTTCATCTCCTCGCAAGAACGTTTGCGGCAAAGACTGTGGCGGCCTTTGATTCATCTCGTTGCAAAGAGAGTCTTAGACGTTCAACGGCTAGAAGCATTCCAAAAATCTGAAAGCGTTCAAAATATAAATATTGTCGAAAAGCCGAATCGCAAGGTGGCGAAAGCGACCGGTGTTCGCGAAGAATTTAAACTTCTTTGGTTCGGCAATGCCGGCTCACCAGGAATTTATGGCATCACTGATCTTCTCGCCGCAACAGATGATTTGAAAAAGTTGGCGAAGGAATTTCCAATCCATTTACGAGTTATCTCTGATTCGCCTGTTCAGTTCGATAAATACATTGCGCCGTTACCGTTTAAAACTTCATTTGGATATTGGTCGCAAGAAGGCGTGCTTAAGGAGCTACGTTCTGCAAAAGTTGTTTTAGTTCCCAACCCAATGAATGAATTTGCAGCTTGTAAATCTACGAATCGTGCCCTTCTTGCGCTCACTCACGGGGTGCCAGTTGTCGCGACTAAGACGTCAGCTTTCGTTGGTCTAGAAGACTGCATGTTTTTTGATAGTTGGTACGAAAATTTGAAAATGTATTTTACGAATCCAGGACGTACTAAAGAGCATTTGTTTATCGCCCAAGATGCCATAAAAAAACACTTCTCCGCTGAAACAATCGCCGAGAAGTGGGCACACTTATTAAACAATCTTTAACTAACTAGTTTTTCAAAGCCTGCATGCGTTCGCTTTCAGATTTGCGAACTTTTCTATGGGGATGATAGCGTTTCAAGGCATCAAACTGGCTAAGTAGAACTCTCTTAACTGGTGCCAATACCCCCGGAATACGAGCTCCATAATTGATATCCCACTTTAAGGTTGGTCGAAAATAGCCACGTTCAATTTCGGCTTCCAACTCTTTCCAACTCAAACTGCCATCTTGAAGCATCAAATTGACTTCGTCGTACCAAACCTGATCATTCGAGTTATAGCTTGAAACCCAAGGTTGCGTCATCATGTCGGTGTAATGAATAAGGCAAGTGTCATTGTCTAAATACTCGAGGCTATTCCACTTAAATGGAATATTGTAACTGATTTCATTTTCTTTCAATAGACACATGTCATACATCAATTCTTCATAAGAATATTTTCCATCATCGAGACCCTGAACGATGTTCTCGATCTTCCAGTCCAGACGACTGCAATCCAACAACATCACCGCGCATTGCTTGCGACGCTTTTTTGGCGCATTTAATTTCCATTTTTGCGCTTTCGAAATTATCTCTTCCTGAATTATCACTTTCGACCCATTAAACGGAATGTTCCAAAGTTCGGCTATGTCTTTAAAGACTAACATGTCGGCGTCCATGTAAATGGCGCGGCCCTGATAGTTCATAAACTTAGGTATACAAAAACGACTGAAGGAAAAACCGGTGCGTTGGCGATCCTTAGGATTTTTAGGAATTGGCAAAGGTAAATCCAGCATCGGCGTTACTTCGACGGGTAAATCGGTATGCCTCTTTATCGAATGCTCAAGCACTTTCACCGCTAGCATTTGTGACCGATCGACACCAACAAACACGCGAACAGTTTCCATCTTAGCCCCCTTGACGCAATGCCAAATTTTGCTTTGAATAGTAAATTATTCTCCCAGAATGAGAGACAAATCAATCAAAATATTCCCCAGGGTTTAGTTGAATGCGTTTGGACCCCTATGATATGAGTGTTCTTTAGTCATGAATCAGATATCTCAATCACGAACCAGTTTAGTTGTCGAATTTAGTGCCGAGAGCAGTTTGCGATCTCCACTTAAGCTCATTAAATGTATGTGGAGCGATCTAAAAAGTTCAGGACCATTAACTTGGCAGCTTTTAAAACGAGATTTGCAAAGTCGTTATCGCGAATCGTTTTTTGGAGTAATTTGGGATTTTCTTCCACCGGTCATCATGTCTTTTGGTTTGATGTTGGCAGATCGAGCCAATCTTGTAAATCTGGCGACAACCGATATTCCGTATCCCCTCTTCGTTATTTTCGGCACGACGCTCTTTCAGTTGTTTTCCGCAATGGTAACTGGCCCTTCTTCTGCATTGAAAGCGGGAAAGCCACTGGTAGGTAGAGTTACATTTCCCCGTGAAGCTCTCTTCTTTTCGAATATTGGAGCATCTATTTTTGATTTTCTCCTTAAGATGGTAATCGTGCTCGCACTCTTTTTTATTTTGAAAACACCCTTTGGTCCGCATTTTTGGTTATTCCCTTTAGCCATTGTTCCAACTATTGTTTTTGGCTCAGCACTTGGTTTACTTCTCGTCCCGTTTTCTGTGTTGATTCCTGATGTTCATCGCGGGGTTAGCGTAACCATCGGTTACCTTTTCTTTTTAACTCCGATTGTTTATCCTCTCCCATCTGATCCATTATTCAGATCGATTGTGACATTAAATCCGATAACACCGTTACTTCTTACGGCTAAGGAAGCGCTTCTTTCCACGACATTTTCAATGCTGCCAATTTTTTTGGTCCTATCAGCGATAAGTTTCGCGTTGATCTTTTTTGTTTGGATTCTTGTCTCTATTTCGATGCCTCATCTCATTGAAAGAATGGGTTCGTAGATGCTGGTTGAGGTATCCTCTTTATCCAAAAAATATTGTCGCGATCTCCGACGCTCACTGGTTTATGGTACTCATGATATTTTTCGAGAACTGGCGGGACGACGACCAAAGACAAAGCTAAGGCCGTCGGAGTTTTGGGCCCTAAGAAATATCAACTTTAGTATGAAGCCCGGTGAAACTTTAGGTCTCATTGGTCCCAATGGAAGTGGTAAAACCACTTTACTAAGGACAATGTGTGGACTTATTAAACCAAGCTCTGGCTTTATAAAAATCCACGGTCGTATCGCTCCTCTCATTGCTCTCGGAGCGGGATTCAATCCTGTGTTAAGTGGTCGTGAAAATATTTATGTAAACTTGGCAATTCTTGGCGTTCCTAAGGCGCGCATTGATAAGATTTTTAATTCCATCGTTGATTTTTCGGAAGTGGGCTACGCCATCGACGCTCCCGTGAGAACTTATAGTTCAGGTATGGCCGCTCGCCTAGGTTTCGCCTGCGCTATTCATACGGAACCCGACATTTTATTTGTCGATGAAGTGTTAGCCGTGGGAGATGCTCGATTTCGCATGAAATGTTACCGCAAACTCGCAGAAATGCGTCAGAATGGTGTTTCACTAATTCTTGTATCTCACAATAGTAATGCGATACTCTCCGTTTGTGAGCGCGCGCTCTATCTCAAAAAAGGAGAAGCGGTGTTCTTAGGTCCTTCGGCAGAAGCGATGCAACTCTATCAAGCAGATTTGGATTCCATCGACGATCAACAAAACTTGCAGGTAGATCAGACTTCAAGAAAATCATCTGCGGCCAAAATCAAATCTTTATATTTTTGTGATGATGAAGGAAAAAAATTAGCAACTCTCAACTCTGGTCAGTCTATTAACTTGAACGTTGAGTTTGAAACGCAAACAGCTCTCGATAACTTGAGCATGAACGTAATTATTCGCGATCAACTTGCCGATCGTTCTGACCTATTGGCATTTAATTCCGCTACTGACAATTTTACTTTCACAGCGCAACCGGGGATAAACAGGATACGCATTAAGATGCCCGTGTTTTGTCTGAAATCAGGGAAATATCTTTGCAAAGTAAATTTAGTGCAAGGCGAGTTCTTTAACGTTTTAGATATATTTGAAGCTTACCGCTTTACTGTGCAATCGCATCTAAATTTAGGATCATCCAGATTTTATCAACCTCGTTCGTGGTCCGTGGAGATCTAATTTGGCTTCCTTAAGATTTGAAAAAATTGGCCAGTACTATGTCATTCGTCACCCCTACTTTTCTGTTTCCTCCAATTTGGCGAGAGAACTTAACAGCTTGGATTCGCAACAAGCGGAGGTTGTCATTTGGGACGATTACTTGGTTGCCAAGTCAAAGCGAGGTTTAGCGGCCAAACATATCTCTTGGCCTGCTTATCCAAATAAGCTCTACGAACAAGTGGATTTAAGAGGGAAACTTGCCATTCGCGCGGATTGTTTAGACAGCACTTCGGTGATTGATCATAAAGATATCTACGAACTCTTTTTGAAAAAGAGAAACCCTAAAAACGTCTTTTACCTTCAGAACGTGGTGAGATTTTCTGGCATTCCCAATTTGGATGCTTACTCACCCTTAAAGAATCTGCAGGTGTCCCAATACTCGGGAAGGATTTCCATCGTAATTAATTTTAAAGATCGTCCTGATATGATGGAACGACTTCTTATATCGTTGGGTAAACAAAAACTAAAAAACGAAGTTGAAGTTTTACTCGTCAATAATCAATCTAAAATTGAGTCCGTGAATAGTATTCGCGAGATGGTAAAAGTGCTTCCAAGCTCAATGACGGCAAGCATTTTGGATTACCCACATCCTTTCAATCACAGCAAACAATGTAATTTCGCTGTCGAAAAGGCCTCTGGGGAAATGCTGGTGATGATGAACAATGATGCCTGCTTTGCGGATCAGACAACACTTAAAACCATTTGCGATTGGGCATCACTTCCAACTGTCGCGACAGCTGGACCAAAAATTACCGGAGATAAAGGAAGGTTGGTATCTTCGGGAGTTCACGTCTATGAAAATAAGGAAATGCCTTATGGAGTAGGTATTCGTGAAGGAGAAGAACCTGCTTTCGCCAACTTGATTTATGAAAATGCCGGCTGCACCTTTGCCTGTGCCGCTATTCGTAAAGAGGTGTGGCAGCAACTCGGTGGTTTAAACGAAACTGATTTTCCCACCCAGTACAATGATGCCGATTTCTTTTTAAGAGCATTGAAGCAAGGGCTCAGCCATCTTTATATTGGAAATGTCTCGACATTCCATGAGCCAGGAAAATCTGAACCTCGTACGGTTGCTACAAGTAAAGAAGTACTTAAAAAGCTTTGTCTAGCTCATCCTGACATGAACGAGTATCTAAAATTAAGTATTTTAACCACGAAACCGTCTTTACCTGAATTCGACGGAGTCACTGGTAAATTGCTCCGTCTCGGCAAACGCGCTAGGAAATTTTTAGCAAATCCTCTTGAAGCTATTTTTTAGCTATAAGCAGAACTCTCGATCCGTTTCTTTCTTGGCGTTTCTCCACAATCTTCACCTGCGAAAAACCAACGCTCTTTAGAATTTCAACGATATCATCAAGCAATAACCATTTGGCATGATCGTACATTCCAGAGAAAACCTCTTTTTTTCCACCTTCATTGTAGTGTTGGTATTGGTAGGTCTTACCATTGACAGAATAGGATTTGTTAACCTTCTCTGGCTCGGCAAAATGAGTATCTAACATTATGCCCTCAGAAATATACTTCGGTAAATCTAGGAGATGTTTTACAGGATCCTTTAGGTGATAAAGCACACCGACGTGGTGAAGGACATCGGCTTTCAACATCGGAAGTAAGTTATTGTCTATCGATTCGAGATCGCACTTGAAAACCCGAGCTCTTAGATTGAAGAATCCCAAACGCACCAGCGTCTTAACTACATTTTCAATTCGTGAATCGACAGCAATGACATCTTTGGCAAACTTGCAAAGCCCTATAGTGTGTATTCCTTCAAAACAGCCAACTTCCAAGACAGTTTTGTCCTTCAGGTTGATTTCTTTATTGAGCATTTCGATGCGGGGATCGGGAATAATTTGCGGCACTACTCTCTTAGCGATTCCAGCAGGCAGTCCGAAGCGACGTCCATGGCTATCAGCCGTAAAACAATTCCAATCGAGGATTTGGTTTAAGTGCTTTAAGTCTTCATCACTCAAACCATCAACAAACGGCGTCTCCACATTATTTTCTTTAAACCCACTAAATGGAACTAAATCGTCCTTTGTTTTTCCCGCTGGTATAGACAGCGCACTTTTAGAAACTTTTTTTGCCTTCTTTTTGTATAGGTCCATGACATACGTAAACACTTTTGGTCTCCCCTAAACTTCAAGTAAATTAATTTGCTACTCTATCTTCTAAAAAACTACAAAGTTTTCTATCTAACCGCTCGTGACTTAATGCATTAAAAACAAAACCAGTTTTTTTTAATTTAGGATTTTTATTTTTACCATCTATAAAATTCTAATGAATTTAGGAAAAGTAAAAATCAACGGAAAGATAATCCTATCTTTTCTCGTTATCGCCGTCTTTGCGGCTTTGACCTGGGACCTTCGCCCTATTCCTATAGACGGTCGAGTCGACGACTGGAAATACGTACGCGATGGATTGAGTATTGCAAACCTAAAGTGGTTGGGGGCTTATAACGAACTTACCCTTATTAAGCGCCCATTTTTTTCGATCGTGATAGCCGTCACTAAAAGGCTAAATCTTCCGTGGACTTTATTTCTCTTTAGCTTTTGCCTTTTCAGCATCAACTTCTTACGCATTAGCCTACGTAAACTTGGTCTTTCGGCAAAATTTTCTTTCTTGATTTTGTTGGCTTTACTTTTCTTGCCAACCTTCTATGACCGAGAATCCATCAGAATGACCCGGGATATGTTTTTTATTTGCTGGCAGCTTTTGCTTTTGGGATTGGCTTTTAGATTAATGGCATTGCCCCTTGATTGGAGCAGTAAAGATTTTAGAAAGTTATCAATCTACTTTTTTCTAGCTCTAGCATTCCATGTTGGCTTACGAGAAGAAGCGGCAGTATTCTGGCCCTGCCTCGTTATTTTGCTGTTATTCTACGTTAAACAACAAAAATTCCCATTTACCCAAAAGGTGGTTCACGCCGCTTTTCTATTATTTCTGGGTGTCGTTAGCATCCAGATGGCACTATTATCAATCAGAGCCGCCAATTATTTCGCTTACGGCGTTTTCATCTTGAATGAACACGAAGAGGGAACTTTTCCTAAAGCGATGGCAGCAATTGCCAGCATTAAGCGCAGCGATCAAAGTAGTCGCCTGCTTATCGATTACGAACATAGGCAGCAACTCAAAAAAATATCTCCGAGCTTTGCTCAAATCAGTGAAATTCTCGACAGCGAAGGTGAAACGGCGACTCCGCAATGCCGAGCGCTTAAGACTTGTGAAGCCAACGACTACTCCCACGCGATCTTCTTTTTGCGCTCGCACGGATTACCAGCCGCCGGAGTTACTGATAGTGCCCTAAAAGCTGAACAGTTTTATGAAAAACTTCGAATTGAAATCTCGCAAGCTTGCGAAAACAATAAAATCTCTTGCGAGACCCCTCTTAGAACTTCCATGCGACCACCCTTTAAGAACGAATACCTACCTTACCTCAAGGATGCTCTCAAAATTCACTTGGGTTATCACTTTACCTTGGCAAACAGAGGGTTCGCTCACCACTCTCATCGTGATGTCGATCAAAGAGTTATTGATGATTTTGCCAGGGCAACCAAACAACACCACTATCGAATTTTTCCCGATGGCGGCATTGCAGGTGCATTGCCAGCCAGCCTGCAAGTCTTAGAAAGACAAAAAGAGCTGCGTTCCTTTATGGGAACTTTCTACTCAAGTTTAGGCCCCTACATTGTCGGGTTAGGAATCTTCTGCTGCTTAATAAGGTTATTTGCGGCACTATGGATTGGCTTAGATGTACAAATTGTGATTGCCTGTGCTTTATTGTCCACAATCGTTTCGAGATTGGCAGCAATTGTTTACATTTCAGCAGTCGATAACCTTATGGCACGCAACTATGTCGTCCCAAACTATTCTTTATTGCTGTTGTTTAGCTTACTCGCGATCAGTTCATTGACAAAAATCTTCACGAAAGATAGCTTGAAGGATCTATGAAAATCACCCTCATCGTACCAACTCTTAATGAGATCAACGGCATGAAAGCTATCATGCCCAAAGTCGATAAAAACTTATTTCACCAAATCATTGTTTTAGATGGTGGCTCTACAGACGGCACTATTGAGTGGTCGAAAGAGAATGGCTATCAGGTTTATGTGCAAAAGCAAAAAGGCTTTCGTCATGCTTACACGGAAGTGTGGCCATTAGTGACAGGCACTCATGTGGTCACATTTAGCCCTGATGGAAACTCTGTCCCCGAGCTACTTCCTGACTTAGTTCATAAGATGCAAGAAGGCTACGATATGGTGATCGTATCGCGATATTTAGGAAACGCAAAAAGTGCTGATGACGACGCTGTAACAGGATTCGGAAATTGGCTTTTTACTAAAACTGTAAACACACTTTACAGATGTAACTATACCGATGCCATGGTGATTTATCGCGGCTATCGAAAAGATCTGGCTTACGAACTTGATCTCGATAAAGATGAAAGCTATCAAATTCCTGAAAAACTTTTTAGGACTAAGATTAGCTGGGAACCTTTGTTATCTGTTCGCGCCGCCAAAGTAGGAGCTAAAATAACCGAAATTCCTGGGGACGAACCTCCTCGTATCGGTGGCGAACGCAAACTTCAGGTATTGAAATGGGGAGCTGCCTACTACTTCCAATTCATTTGGGAATTTTTTGCCTGGAAAAAGAAACTTCTACCCAGCAGCCAAGTTAACTAATCAAAAATCCTTTAGCGCATCGGCTAGGCCCTTCATAATTTGTCCTAGCTTTACTTTTTTCTCACGCTCAGCAATCGCAAGCTTCGCCAATTCTTTAAAGAATCTAAAGACATCGTCAACAATCCATGCTCCCTGTTGCAATCCATAACGTCGATAAAGAACTACTCGGTTCCGTGAAATATAATACCATTTTTTCGGATTGTAGTTGGTTGTGTAAAAACCAATGCCCGCAAAAGAGTGCCGCGACATCTCACCGGTGTCATGTTCTAGTACAGCATCCCCTACTTCCAGCAAGCAATACCCGGCAGCGGCCAATCTAAAGCAAAGATCATGATCCACATAATAAATAAAAAGACGCTCATCAAAAAAGCCAACCTTCGCAAAAATTTTGGTCGGTACTAAGCTACCGGAGGTAATTGCCAGTTTAATTTCTCTTGTCTTGAGCTCGGGTCGTGGCAAGTCGGCGGCGGCCAATCGTCGCTCTACCACACGCGGGCAAATCAATCCGACACACTCAGGTCGTGGCCACGCCTCATAGGCGGCGAGCATCTTCGCCACCATTCCCTCACCGGGACAACTATCTTGATCTAGAGTTAACACCCAGTCAAAACCTGCAGTTTGCGCCTCACGCACTCCGATATTTAAAGCGGCGGCAATTCCGAGATTTTCAGCGGAATAAATCACCTTTGTTTTAACAAAGGCCTCTACCTCTCGAACGATCGCTAAAGATTCGCCCGAGGAACCATTATCGACGATGAAAACTTGATCTACTTGATGAATAACATGAGGAACGTTTTCGCGCAGACTTGAATCAGGGTTGTAGGTGACGATGACAGCGCAAACACGACTCATTTAGTTTAAGGTCTTAACCAACGACTTTAAATAATTCCCATAAGCGCAATTAGGAAAACCTTCGGCAATTTGCTGTAGACGAGCCTTATCGATGAACCCCATGTGGTGTGCAATTTCTTCCAGACAGGCAATCTTCATTCCTTGCCGTTGTTCAATAGTCTGAACAAATGTTGCGGAAATCAAAAGAGACTCCGGAGTCCCACTATCGAGCCAAGCTACGCCACGACCTAAAGTTTCTACCTTCAACTCGCCACTAGATAGATAGGCACGATTGACATCAGTTATTTCTAGTTCGCCGCGAGCAGAGGGTTTAAGATTCTTGGCGATTTGCACAACTCGGTTGTCGTAAAAATATAACCCAGTCACTGCCCAGTTAGATTTTGGTACGCGTGGCTTTTCCTCTATAGAAATAGCCCTCCCGCTCTTATCAAACTCAACAACTCCGTAACGTTCGGGATCGGTCACATGGTAAGCAAAAACACAAGCACCCTTTTCTAGAGCGGCGGTCTTTTGTAAAGCGGCCGGCAAATGATCACCATAAAAAATATTATCACCTAAAATCAAACACACCGGATCTTTGCCGATGAATTTTTCACCAATAATAAAAGCTTGCGCAATCCCTTCAGGCTTTGGCTGTGGTTCGTAACTTAAATTAATTCCGAACTGGCTACCGTCTTTGAGTAAATCTTTGATCATCACGAGATCGCGCGGAGTGGAGATGATAAGAATGTCTTTGATTCCCGCAAGCATGAGCATGGATAAAGGGTAATAAATCGTTGGCTTGTCATAGATGGGAAGTAATTGTTTAGAGATACAGGCTGTAATGGGATAAAGCCTGCTTCCGCTACCACCGGCGAGAACTATGCCCTTCATTTTTTCTCCAATACTTTTTTCATCCAAGTTTGATTGTCGAGATACCAGTGAATAGTTTTTCGCAAACCTTCGTTAAAATCAAACGATCGTTTGAAGCCTAGCTCTTTCTCGGCTTTAGTATCATCAATCGCGTAGCGCCAATCATGGCCCATGCGGTCCTTAACAAAAGTGATTAGTTCTTCATATTTTTTTCCGCCAGCGCGAGGTTTAATTTTATCAAGTTCTGAACAGATGGTTTTAACCACTTCAAGATTGTTACGCTCAGAACGACCACCAAAACAGTAAGTCTCACCCAAACGACCTTTTTCAATGGCAAGCCAAATTCCCCGACAATGATCTTCTACCCAAATCCAATCACGCACATTGCCGCCGTCGCCATAAACAGGGAGGGCTTTATCAGTTAAAGCATTTTTAATCATTGTTGGAATTAATTTTTCAGGAAACTGATAGGGACCATAGTTGTTACTGCAGTTAGTTGTCACAGTTGGGAATTTGTAAGTGTGAAACCAAGCTCTTGCTAAAAAATCGCCAGCTGCCTTGGAGGCAGAGTACGGCGAGTTTGGCGCATAAGGAGTTTTCTCTGTGAATTTTCCTTCTTTACCGAGAGCGCCGTAAACTTCGTCTGTGGAAACTTGAATAAAACGAAATTTCGCGCGGGAATTTTCATCTAAACCTGACCAGTAATCATAGCTACAGTGTAAAAGATTATACGTTCCCACAACGTTGGTTTCGACAAAAACGCCCGGTCCATCGATTGAGCGATCAACATGCGACTCGGCCGCAAAATTAACAACGACATCAAAATTATGTTTATCTAGTAGTGAGCGGACTAAATCTTTATCGGTGATATTGCCTTTTACAAGCTCCACTGAACCATCGATATTTTCCAAATTTTCGGGATGACCTGCATAGGTCAACAAATCTAAAACGACAACTTTATGACCTTGCTTTGCACTTAACCGTACAAAATTACTGCCGATAAAGCCGGCGCCACCGGTCACCAAAAGGGTCTTGGCCATTTTCATCTCCTAAATTTTTTTAACCTTTAGGAATTATTCCATGGATGAGTTTTAGCCAACGAAAATGTCTATGACCCAAGGCATTAAGGGGCCGCCGACTTAACGGTCGAAGGCTACCTTGGGCGCCCAAGGTAGCGGGCGTTTCTCAACAACTGCGGAAGCAACCATCCGCACGCTTTATCAGCAACTTAAATTCACATTTTGTACTGTCCTTTTGAATCAAGGCACCGGTTAAGTACCGCCGCAATCGCCAGGCCGTCTTCCTCCATATTTTCACTTTCTCCATAAGAAAAAGTATCGCAGACCGTCTCATAAATAAAATAAGCGGCCTCCGTGCTGTCATCGAGATAGTTGGTATCAAACTCAACCCCAAATTCATCCACCTCGGTAAGCTTTGCAATGACAGCAGACTTTTGAAAATCTTCAAGGTCGTGAACTAAGACCTCACCGTCTTGAAATGAAAAATGCAAGCGCAGGTCATGATGACGTTTGCGCAGTTGGCATTTGTCAATGAGGTAGGATTTTATTTCCGCCATGACGGTAGTAAATTCATTGTGATCGTTCATAACTTCTCCTTCTGTTAAGTGGAGTAAACAAAATGCACGAAAAATGCCCTGCAAATCCTTGTTCAACCTTCAAAACTGGAGTACTACTTAAACCTTAAACGAGGTAACTAATGTCGATTCCCTTTATCGATTTAAAATCGCAATACAAAGCTTTAGAAAAGCAAATCAACCAGCGCATTCAAAATGTTTTAAGTAGCTGCGCTTTCATCATGGGGCCGGAAGTTGCTGAGTGTGAAAAAGCTCTGGCGGAATATACCGGCGCCAAACACGCTATCACTTGCGCCAACGGAACTGATGCGATCTTGATGGTGATGATGGCCATGGGCATAAAGCCGGGTGACGAAGTTATTACTACTGGCTTTTCCTTTTTTGCGGCGGCCGAAATGATATCGTTGATCGGTGCGACGCCTATTTTCGTAGATATCGATCCCAAAACTTACAACATGGATCCCCAGCTTCTTGAAAAAGCTATCACTCCGCGCACAAAGCTTATCATTCCCGTTTCCTTGTACGGTCAACCTGCTGACTACGAAGCGATTAATAAAGTTGGAGCAAAACATTCAATTCCCGTTATGGAAGATGCTGCCCAGAGTTTTGGTTCCGAACTTAATGGCAAAAAAAGTTGTAATTTGACTTGGTCGTCGACCACAAGTTTCTTTCCAGCAAAACCATTGGGTTGCTACGGCGATGGTGGCGCTATCTTTACGAACGATGATAATTTCGCGACACTTCTAAAGCAAATTCGCGTGCACGGCGATGCCAGTCGCTACGAACACGTACGAATCGGTGTGAATGGTCGCATGGATACACTCCAATGCGCAATTCTCATTGAA
>CAYPZY010000021.1:0-15906 GCA_964415155.1 uncultured Bdellovibrionales bacterium | reverse complement strand
CAGAGGCTGCATTTGGTGTATTAAGGGACAAGAAAAACCTTAAACGCATCGTCTCGCAGACCGAGAAGATTTTAAAACGGGGCATTGAACTTCATCGTGGAAATTAAAGAATTTGCCGAACGGATAGTGTTTGGCAAAAGCATCGAAGATAAACTTCTGTCTTTTAACGGCCAGTTGATCGAAGCAAATTATTCACCGTTATCTGACATTCCCGCAGAGCCTGGGCGTGAACAGCATTGGCGACCAAATTTTATTCGCCAGGGTAAATTTGACTTTCCCAAAGTTGGCCAACTCGTTCACAACGAGTACCGTGCTAAAGCCTTACATTTTTTTGCCAACCACGAACTGGAGGCGATTGAGCTTATGGCCCTGATGCTCCTGCGCTTTCCTGACGCCCCAAAGACCTATCGTAAAAGTCTATTAGCAATCATCAAAGAAGAACAAACGCATTTGAATCTTTATATTTCTCGCATGCGGGATTTGGGCGTCAACTTTGGCGACTATCCCCTTAGTGGATTTTTTTGGAAAGAACTAGCAAAAGCACGTGATCTAAAGGAGTTTACGGTTTTAATGAGTTTGACTTTGGAACAGGCGAATCTTGATCACTGCTTGTACTATGAAAAGATTTTTCGCCAAGTTGGTGACAGTGTTACTGCCGATATCATGCAACGAGTATTTAAGGACGAGGTCGGGCACGTCAGACACGGGTTAAACTGGTTTAACCAGTGGCGTGATCAAAATTTAAGTCAGTGGCAGGCTTTCACCACCATGCTACCGGCGAGTTCGAATCCCGCTCGTGCCAAAGGGAAAATATTTTGTCGGAGCATTCGGGAGAGTTTGGGTTTTGATGCCGATTTTATTGAGAACCTCGAGACTTACTCGCAGTCAAAAGGTAGAGTCCCAGATCTTTACTATTTTTACCCTTATGTCGAATGGCAACTAGCAAATGGTCCCAACGGTATTAATGTGCCCAAGCATTTACGTTCTCTCAAAGAAGATCTGCAAACGCTACCACTTTTTTTTGCAAAAAAAGACGATTGTTTGCTGGTGGAGAAAAAGCCGTCGCTCCCATTTTTACAGACTCTAAAGAACGCAGGCTTTTCTATTCCCGAGTTTGTGACCTTGGAACAACCTTTACATTTGCGGCGTATTCGTGAATTTAGGCCATGGGGCTGGTGTTATTCGGTAGACAAGTTGTTCAGTGATCTTCGCTCACGGTTTTCCTCTGACTCCTTCGGCAACCAAAAGAGTGGTAGCCGCTGGTATGAAACTGTTTATCAAAAGAATTTTTCTGCCGATCTCTTAAGACGCTACTTGCAGAAAAATAAGAGTACGTTACTTGCTTCTTCTGAAATCGTTGGCGACGTTTGTACAAGCACCCCCGAAGTTGGTGTTAGCCTCAAAAAGTTTCTCGATCTCGGCTATGAAGACATGGTGATCAAAGCACCATTTGGCTCCTCTGGGCAAAATCAGATCAGAATTGTTCGCGATATTTCAGCGTCGCAAAAAGTGTGGCTTGCGCGGCTTCTGCAGCAGCAGGGGAGAGTGGTTGTTGAGCCATGGTTAAAAAAGGAGTTTGATTTTTCGATACAGATTGAGGTCACTCCCGTGGACAAGAAGGTTTTGGGCCTGGCGCGATTTCTTACCGATGAAACTGGAAAATATAAGGGAGCACTTCTAGGCGGCTTCGATGTTTTACTTTCGGAGGAACAAAAAAAAATCATTCATAATGGGGAAGACTCATTTACGGATTTTGTTCAGGAAACGGCGGAATTTGTAGCGTCAGCCCTGAGGGAGTTTTCTTATTCGGGTGTCGCTGGAATTGACGGCTTTGTTTTTAGAGATAAGAATGGCGCGCTTAAAATTAAACCTATCGTAGAAATAAACTGTCGCTGGAATATGGGAACGCTAACCACTATTTTTAGTCGACATCTTAATTCACGGAGGGTAGGCGTGTGGCGTATCTTTCATAAAAATGAGATTATTAAAGCCGGTTTTAAATCGCTAGAAGATTTTGTCGACAAAATGACTGCGGAGTTTCCTCTTCAGATGGATGCGAATAGTCGCCTCATTAGCCGTGGTATTTTATGCACAAATGATCCGAAAGAAGCTCGTGAGCTGATTTCGGTCATGCATGTGACAGAGAGTGAACAAGAATTACGAGTTTCGCCCCTGCAAAATATTTTTTAGAGCATCGTTGAGTAAAGGATATTGAAAAGTGAAGCCATTGCGCAAAGCCTTTTGTGGCAGAACTTTTTGACCACCGGTAAGCATTTCCGACATTTCTCCAAATTTATTTCGCAACACAAATTTAGGAACAAACATAAAAGCCGGTCGATGAAGGGCGCCACCTAACGTTTTAGTGAAGTCTTTGTTAGTCACGGGATTCGGTGAAGTACCATTAAATACACCCGAGAGATGCTCGCGGTTGGCAATCCAGTCGATGAGTTTTACGACGTCGTCGATATGAATCCAGCTCATCCACTGATTTCCTGAGCCTAATCTTCCGCCTAATCCCCATTTGAAGACGGGTAGCATTTTTTCCAATGCTCCACCATCGGGAGAAAGAATCATTCCCAAACGTACTATCGCAGTCCTAATTCCCATATCTTCGGCGCGGACGGCTTCGCGTTCCCAAGCCTTGCAAACTTCCGCCAAGAAATCATTTCCAGGGGCGGTGTCTTCAATACAAGTGGTGTCGCCTTTATTGCCATAAAAGCCGACTGCTGATACCGACAAGAAAACTTTTGGCCTCTTCATCAAGCGCTCAATCACTTTGATTAAGCAGCGAGTGCTAAAAATACGTGAGTCTAAAATTTTTCTTTTGTAAGTATCGGTCCATTTGTGGTCAGCAATATTAGCACCGGCAAGATTGACGATGACATCAGCTCCTTCAAGATCAGACATATGAATATGCCACTTTTCAGGATCCCAAATACTCACTTTTATTTTTGAATCGATATCTTTTTTTGGATGGTGATTTGAACTTAGTATCGTAATCTCATGGCCTTCACTCAACCATTTTTTGCAAAGCGCGCCACCGATGAGACCCGTAGCGCCTGTGATTACGATTTTCATAGTAAAACGGTCTCCTATAGGTCATTATGAACTTGAAAATGGGATGTTGTCACATAAAATATGGTCCATCCCCCGAGGAGACAAGTTGTCTTTACCCGACAAAGTACTTTTTATCCGTGTCGATAGAATCGGTGATCTGGTTCTTACACTTCCTGTCGATCAGGTACAGGTGATGGCCAATCTAAAAGTTCATTGGTGGATAGCGAAAGGCTTAGAGTTCGTATTGGACTCCTCAGCGAGACAAAAACGAACTTACGATTGTCTGGAGAAGCAGTTTTCATTTCGGCAGATTTTTTCTCTGGTTAAAAAGCTACGCCAGGACCCACCTGACATTGCTGTCATCTTTCATGCCCCCTGGTGGGTGAGTTTGGTTTTATGGCTTGCGGGAGTCAAAGTACGTGGTGGTAGACTAAGCCAATGGCATTCGTATTTGTTTTTGAATCGCGGATTTCGCCAGAGCCGCAGTCTGAGCGAAAAGCACGAGTCAGAGTATAATTTTGAACTTGTCGAAAAAGTTTTTAACTTGCCAAAAATTGAGAGACCGGTGTTGCAGCTTTCTGCTGACAGTGAAAAGTCGATTCTTCAGACGCATGGTTTGCAAAGCAAAAATTATTTCGTGGTCCACCCAGGCATGGGAGGAAGTGCCCGCAATGCGAGTGTGGATTTCTACGCTGAAGTTATTAAGAATCTTATTTCGTCCCACCTTGTCGTTGTTACGGGAACTCCAACTGACAGAGAATGGATAGAACCACTCTGGTTAAAATTGAAGGGTGAAAAGAATATTGTTTGGCTTCAAAATAAACTGTCTGGCAAACAGATGATATGTATTTTAGAGCAAGCGTCAGCGGTCCTTGCTCCCAGTACCGGCGTCATTCACTTGGCAGCTTCGACCTCAGTTCGTACCATTGGTATCTATGGACCTGTTCGCTCGCAACGCGCTAGCCGTTGGGGGCCACGTGGTTCAAACTGCAAGGTTTTTGTTCCCTCGGTGGAGTGTCCAGCTTCGACACTTTGTCATTTCAAAGGCTGTCCCAAATTCGATTGTATGAATCTCCTTAGTGTTGATGATGTTGCCAATATAATGAAGACTTAGATTTTCTTAAAATCCCAAAGCTGAAAGATTCGTTAAAGAGACGGGTGGTTTCGATATGGTGAATAACCCCGCCTGAAGCGAATGTCTCAAAACGATACGTTTCAAAAAGGGCCTGTCAGAGGCCTTTTGTTTTAAATAAGAACCGTGCCAATAATTTTTGCCGCTTTGCTTAAGACATCTACACTTTGGTCCGAAAAGTTATCAGTGGTTAGCCCACGTCAACAACTCACCATTATAGGGTTTCTTATCGCGGTTATAATTCCGTCGATGGCGTTTTCACAACGTTATGTTGAGGGCGAAGTCATTGTTAAGTTTAAAAATCGCCAGGGCATTCAGGCACTCAATAAGTTTATGGGAAAGCCTGGACACGCGGGTAAACTTAGCCTCAAAAAGTCTTGGTCTAGTTTAAAACTCCACCATTTTAAAGTGAACGGTTCCGAATCCGTTGAGCAAACCGTAGACGACTTACGTGGTGATCCTGATGTTGAATATGCTGAGCCGAACTGGTTCATAGAAAAATTCGATGTTCCCAATCCAGGTAACGACAATATATATAGTGAAGCCGATGTAGCGGCACAGGCGCAAGCTCAAGCTGGCGGTGGTGGTTCAGTTGTTACAACGGCACCTATCCAGTATCAACAATCCTGGGCGATCATTAGTAACAATAGTAATAAACCCGTCGTTGCCATTATCGATACTGGCGTCGATCTTACTCACACTGTTTTTACACAGAGTGGAGCAATTTGGACAAATCCTGGTGAGATTCCTAATAATGGAATTGACGATGACGGCAATGGCTATGTGGACGACGTGCATGGTTGGAACTTTGTCAGTGACAATAATAATCCCAATGACGATGAAGGCCATGGAACCCATGTCGCAGGAACTATACTTGGCATGAGCCAAGATATTTTTACTGCGCCTTATGCTGCCGCCAAAATTCAAATCATGCCATTAAAGTTTTTGGACTCGACAGGTTATGGTAGTACTTCCGATGCAATTCAAGCAATTTACTATGCAAGTAATAACGGTGCCAAAATTCTCAATAACTCTTGGGGCGGCCCTGGCTATAGTCAGTCGTTAAAAGATGCCATCGCCTACAGTTACACTAAAAAAACACTCTTCGTTGCTGCTGCCGGAAACTCAAATGGCAACAATGATTCCAACCCGATGTATCCAGCTTCTTATGATGTGCCAAATATCATTTCTACCGCTGCGAGCACGCCCAGTGATTACAAAGCTTATTTTTCTAACTATGGTGCGGCTTCTGTTCACGTCGCCAGTCCCGGTACCTCCATTTTTAGCACCTGGCCTGGTGGTACTTGGAAGTACTCTGACGGGACAAGTATGGCTACACCTATAGTCTCGGGTATTGCGGCGATGATGTTACACGAACAGATTAGTCTTACTGGTTATCAAATTAAGAGTCTTATTTTTACAGCGAGTGATATCAAAAGTCAGTTGAACAACCAAGTCAGTACGAAATCGCGTATTAACGCTTACAATTCTATTTATTCTGCAAAGAGTGGTGGATCTTTACCTTCTGATCCTGTCTATCAGTCTTCGAGCCCACTCACTAGCCGCGATGTCGCCAGTGCTGTGACCGGTAGTTGTGGAACTGTTCACAAGATGAATGGCAATGACAATAACTTTCCTGGATTTGGCAATTGGTCGCCTACTAATAACGTCCTCATCATCATCTTAATCATGCCGATGTTAGTTTCTTTATTGTTGCGTAGATCACCCGCTGAACTTCGCCGACATGAACGATTCAATATTCGCTCTGCTGTCACCCTTGTCGCCGACGGTAAGGAGTTCATTGGTGAAGTAAGCAGTATCTCACTTGGCGGGGTTAAACTTGATACGGGTGCGATGTTAAAAGATGGTGGCGTTGTCACAATGAGTATCGCTAGCCCTGACGGCAAGGAATCTGTGCAAGTGCAAGGTAAGATCGTGTGGAGCGAAGCGAACAAACACTACGGTGTGCAGTTCGCTAACGCCGATCAAAGTATGTTGTCACGAATTTCCGTTTGGACGAAATCTCTCGTTAAGGCTAGTTAAGTCGAAAACGAAGAGTCGCCATAATATCCATCGAAATCACTCCGCGAAATTTATCACTAGTAATTCCATGAATGGTCATGCTTTCGACGCCGACTGTGAGTGACTGAGAGAATGCGTAAGACGTTCCGATCGCCAATGATGGCGTGATTAGAGTTTCACTATCATCTTTGCGTTTTGCCATGCTGAGGCCTGCTCCAGGGCTGATGTAAAAATCCCAGCTGTTACGGGGCCAGTGTGGTCTAATAAAAGCACCAAGATAAAAAATTCGCGTCGCGGTAGTCGCTGTGTTCTCTGGATAATAGCGAAGCGAGCCACCCCAACCAACATTTTGATCCATTCCCATTTCGTAATCGGCACCCAACGAAATTCCACCGGCACCAAAGCCCAAAAGACCGTGCACATATTGGGAGCCATCGTCGATTCTGTATTTTGCGAATTCCGCCTGTGCGATAGAAAGATGAGTAAATAAAATTGCAAAGCTGATTAGTAAAAATTTTTTCATGAAGCCCCCTTTGATTCGTAACCATAAAATAAGTCCGCCCTTGTGTCAAACAAGGGCGGGTAGGGGTTAAGGGGGATCGGGGGTTAGAGAAATTTAAATTTTTTTACATTCCCATGGGGTAATAGTACTCGGGACAAACCATGTAGCCACTATATTGATCATAAATCGGTGTGCCCATTAAGCAGGGATTTCCGAATGAATCGTTGGCGAATGGTTGCATCATGTTGTTGTAAAACTGTGGAAGTCCGTTGTTATATTGACAGTAAATTTGTTGGTTGTTGTACGGGTTCATGTAATTGGCGCCGCTTTGCCCGCAATTATTATAATAGGGTTGATTGAAATTATAACCCTGGCCGTAAAATGGAGTTCGATTGACGACACCGTTGCGGCGGTTGTTGCTAGCATCACATGCTACTAGTGACGCTAGCGCCACCATCAATAAAAGTCCTTTGATAAGGTTCTTCATTCGTTACCTACCTGGTTAAGAGGTCTCATAAACCTTAATTACAAGATGAATGCCACCCGGCCGCGCATTAATTAATAGCTGGCCAGCGAGATTTTGAGTTGGCATGAGGAGGTAAAATTTCGGTTTTACAGGTGACTAAGTTTTTGACAGCGGGATTTGCAGGTCTTGCTAAGGGTTGTCGGAGGTTTATTTACCTGGGCATTACCAAAGATAAGTTACCGAAATACAACCCCTAGCAAAAAAATTACTTTTTGTTCCAACTACCTTTTTTGGCTTCTACCCAAGCGCCCTTGGGGGCGGCTGACTGGAATGATTTCGCAAAACTGGATTGAACCTGGTCTTTGGCGCTAGAAGAAATATTATTGGTTTTGGCAACCTCGTCGTAAAGATCTTTACGATCCGAGTTTTCTTCTTTAACTACTTTTTCGATTTTTTTCATTAAAAGTGGTTTTGCGTCACTTGCTTTCACTTCCAATAATCCGTCTGCTCCTTCACCAATCTGACCGTTTGCAAGAAGGTCTGTCACTTCACTCAAACGCGATTTCTGTCGACCTTGAATTTCTTTGGCTTTAGGGCTGTCGACTTTAAATTCAGCTTGCGCGTAGGCAACATTTCCAAGGCTAAAAGAAAAAAGTGATGACGATTTCTTTTCTTTTTCTGCAGTCTGTTTTTCATCTTCTTGGCGGGCTTTGTAAAGTTCCTTCACATAGTCATCAGCTGCCCTTTGAACAGCTCCTTCAGGAAAGTTCACATTGACGGTGACACAACCTAAAAAAAATAAAATAAAAACTGGCAGGCAAAACTTATTTACACGGATCATCTTCTTCCTCCTTAGACTTATTTTTATTTAATGCTGAAACCGTTGATTTTAAATGTTGAACGAAATTGGTAATTCCATAGGCATCTAAAACCACCGGGTACTGTCGGCTTTGCAATGGAACTTTAAACCGTGGACCATTAAGAATAAAGTGTTTTTTTTCTTCCTCGACTACATCGACGGGATCCAATGTTTCTAAAAGTATCGAGCCCGAGTGTGAGTAAAGTGAAACTCCGGCGTAGTTAATATTGTAACCACCGATAAGATCACTTGGCCAGCCGAACGCAAAAAAGTTAAGCCAGGACGGGAGGTTCTTTTGAAAATCCTCGGGTGTAAAAAGCTGTATGAAGTTTTTCATGGCTTGTGAGGAAAACACCACCTGTCGTTTATCTTCGGGCCGAACTTGCACTTTGAAATTGAATTGAGTGGGTAGGAGACCCAACATCACAACATTTTTGAGGTCCGCCTCGAGAAACCCTTCCATCTTGCCAAAATCAAGATGCCGGTTGATTTCGTTCAAACTGATTGATTTCGCTTCTCCGTCAAAATGTGTTTCGGGCGCGTTACCTAAGACATGGTAGGACTTAATGTTTTTTACTTTTACGGCACCACCCAAAAAGTCGGCTTGAATTTCGCCGGTCGCTTTTAAATCTCCCTCCTGAATATTAACTGAGGGAAATTTCGCGCTAATTTTTCCTTCTGGAAAAACGCCTAAACAAAGTTGACGCATGAGCGGAGCAATCTGCGCTTCGGCCGACATCGTCGCTTGGAAGGTATTCTCCGCAACCGATGTTTTATCTATTACAATACGACCATGTGGGATATTTATTTTAAGTTGCTCCATGCGAAAGCCATCGGCAAGGGAAAATCTTGCGGGAGGAATAGAGGCGCTAAAATGTCGAAAGGAAAAATCTTTTAGCTCCACTGAACCGATTTGTTCAATGCGTTTTGAATATGGGATTTCTAAATCTAGTCCCCGTAAAGAAATTCCCAAATCAGAGTTTACCAATTCTAGGTCTTTGCCACTTAACTTCCCAGACAGATTGTGGGTTGCTATCGACGGATAAGTAAAACCCCAGGTGCCCGCCGACTTAAGTTCGCCTCTTCGCCATTGCCAATTTTTAACGGCTGGCCACTGTTTGAGAAGTGGCACAAAGTCATCTATGCTGGTTAAAAGCGAATTCCAGTGCAAGCGGTAACGTCGAGGTTTTTGCCATTCCGAAAATGGAAAGGGAGTCTCGGGTTCGAGCTCTGTCGTTAAAGCAAAATTCTTCTTTATAGATGCGTTTAACAGCAATTGCTGGAACTTCTCACCTTCAGGCATAATCGCTTCGAGGGTGAGATTTTGCGTGGGAATATCGAAATAGTTGTCATTCCAAAGAACTTCTAAGTTTTGGTTGGAGAGTTTTAGTCTGTAACCTTCTTGCTTTGTTAAACGGAGAGATAATTTTTGAAAACTCAAAATCTTTTCTTGAGAAGCTTCAAAAGTTAATAGGGGCGAAGAGCCTTCTAGCAAAAATTCTTGGCCGATTTTAGCCGATAAGCTCAAAGCATTTGCTGTCATAGATTTCAGCTTAAAATCTTTTGCATCTATATTTGCGACAAAAATATTTGGCGGAATGAACTGTCCGTTAGTGACGATTTTTTTTAGATTTAAATTCAAAGCGGGCCACTGCCATTTGTTTCCTTCAAATTTAAAGACGGCAAGGAGTAACTGATTAAACCCTCTATCAATATTGAGATTTATTTCGACGGATATTTGATCAGACCAACTGGCTTCAGTTTCGAATTTGACGTTAGGAAGGTAAATAATATTGTGGCTTCGAAAACTTAAGAGATTGTACTTTAGAGGTCCACGAGCGTCGATATGAAAATCGCCGATCCGAGCAAGAATACTTAACTCACTTAGGTACCCCCTAAAGAAATTGCGGAAACTAAACTGAAAGCGCAAATCCTCGACCACAAGTGGCGTTTCGCCAAGTACTTCTTGGTTAGCCAGCGAGATCACGATATTTTTTACTTGTTTATGAAATGTTTGTTCTTGAAATGCTAAAAATAAGATAAAGGCAGTGACGAAAATCAGGAAAAAAATAATTTTTCCTGTCAGACGCATATATTAACTACCGATGTTCGATTTTATCGAGAAGTAAAAGATGATCCGCTGTTCGGGCTCCACCTTTGGCAACCGATAAAAGTGGATCACTTCCCACTTTAACGCGAATGCCTGTAGCGTTTTGAATTCTTTGATTCATATTTTTGAGAAGCGCTCCACCACCGACCAGTGTGATGCCACTCTCTATAATATCGCCAGAGGTCTCAGGAGGACAGTTTTCTAAAGTCGCGTGTAGAGCTAACAAGATAGAGTTTAAAATGGGATCAATCGCTTCAAAGATGTCCTGTGAGTTCACTTTAAAAATTTTTGGTAATCCAAGGGTGAGATCTATGCCACCAGCTGCACAAAACACCACCTTCTCGGAAGGTAAGGCGGAACCAATGGATTTTTTGAGATACTCTGCCGTCTGTTCGCCAATAAGTAAATTGTGCTTAAAGCGCAAGTAGTTAATGATCGCTTGATCCATGTCACGACCGCCAATACGCACAGCCTGGGCGTTGATGATACCACCACACGAAATGACCGCCATTTCGGTCGTGCCTCCTCCGATATCAACGACCAACGAACCTTGCGCACTCGTTACAGGTATGTCTTCGCCAATCGCTGCCGCAAGTGGTTCATCGATCAAAATAACTTTTCCCGCACCAAGACTCAAACCCACTTCGCGAACCGCTTCACGCTCATATTTGGTGACTTCGTAAGGTAAAGAGATGACCATCGTCGGACGAGTCCATGATTTCGTTTGTTGGATCTCAGAAAAAAATGATTGTAACATTTTAATGGTTCCATCAAAATCGGCGATCACACCTTCTTTAAGCGGCTTATTTAACGAAATTTGTGGTGGATTTTTTCCCAGCATCTGTTTGGCCATTTTGCCGCTTCCGAGCAAATGCTTTTTTTTGTGAAATGCGATGATGGAAGGTTCGTTCAACACGAAACCGCGATCCTTCTGATAGATCAAAGTATTCTCAGTACCAAGGTCGATGTAATACGTTTGTGACATGCAATCATTATAGATTGTTGAGGCAGGTTTTTGTAGCGATATCGCGCTGTCTTAGACCATCCTCGTTATTTCATGGGGGGAGCAGGGAGTGACGGTAAAATTCTTGCTCCTCTTAAGGTTGTTATGTACGGTTTCTAAAAGCGAGGAAATCATGTTGAATTTGTTGTCATTCTTATTGTTTTTGAATCTTTCGCAAGCGCTGCCTCCCACGGCAAAGGAGCTTGATCAGTTTATTAACAATGCTGAAGCAACGCTCATTGATCTTGAAACGGATTACAATCGGGCACGTTGGTTAAGTTGGACTTGGATGACCTATGACACCGAAGAATTGGCTGCAAAGTCCAATCAACGCTGGTTGGCGGCTTCGACAAGATTTATCAAGGAGTCTGAGCGATTTAAGAAAATGAAAATGTCGAGCGAAAACAAACGTAAGATCGAGCAGCTTCGCAATGCTTTCGATATGCTGCCGCCCACGAATCCCCAGGAAAGCGGGGAGCTCAGTCGTATTAGATCTTCGATGGAAGCGACTTACGGCAAGGGAAAGTACTGTCGGCCAACGGGACAGTGTCTTGACCTAGACGATCTCAGCAAAATCTTGGCGAATAGTCGAGAGCCCAGCGCCTTGTTGGAGGCTTGGAAAGGTTGGCATCAGATTTCTATTCCCATGCGGAAAGATTTTAGCAAATACGTTGACCTTTCAAATAAGGGTTCGCGCGAACTTGGCTTCAAGGATACTGGCGAAATGTGGCGATCCAAGTACGAGCTTCCCTCTGCAGAATTTGCGGCGCAGTTAGAAAAAATCTGGAAACAAGTTCAGCCGCTTTACACGTCTCTTCACGCCTATGTGCGCGCCCGCTTACTTAAAAAATATGGACCGTCAGTTGTAACTGACAATGGCCCGATCCCAATTCATCTCTTAGGAAACATGTGGGGACAAGAGTGGTCCAATATTTATCCACTTGTCGCGCCGGAATTTTCCGATCCTGGTTTTGATTTAACACAAATTTTGGTGAATCGAAAAATTTCAGTCATCGAGATGGTGCACATTGCAGAAAACTTTTTTACATCATTGGGCTTGGAAAAACTTCCCAGCACATTTTGGCAACGCTCGGTTTTTGAAAAACCTAAAGATCGCGATATAGTCTGCCACGGGTTTTCAACAGACATTGATTTCGACGAAGACGCACGCATTAAAATGTGCACCAATATCAACGCCGAAGACTTTGCGACCATTCATCACGAGTTAGGTCATAGCTATTACGATTTAGCTTATCGTAAACAGCCCTATCTGTTTCGTCGCGGTGCCAACGATGGTTTTCATGAGGCCATAGGTGACACGGTTTCGCTTTCCATTACACCTGATTACCTTGTTAAAATCGGTTTGTTAGAAAAAGCTCCTGATGCTTCCAAGGACATCGGCGTTCTATTGCGCCAGGCTCTCGACAAAGTTGCATTTTTACCGTTTGGTTTGACGATTGATAAGTGGCGCTGGAAAGTTTTTTCTGGAGAAATCACCGCATCCGATTACAATCGTACTTGGTGGGATCTCAAACTTCAGTATCAAGGGGTGATGCCGCCCATCCTGCGCACTGAGGCTGAGTTTGATCCTGGTGCAAAATTTCATATCCCTTCGAGTTTTCCCTATATGCGATATTTTTTAGCCTTCATTTACCAATTTCAGTTTCATAAAGCATTAGCACATGAAGCTGGCTGCCAAGAGCCACTTCATCGCTGTTCTATCTTTAATAATAAAAAAGCGGGGGCAAAATTTATTGCCATGTTACAGGCGGGTGCAAGTGCCCCGTGGACTGAAACTCTTTACAAAGTGACTGGCTCGCGCAATTTAGACGCAGGCCCTTTGCTTGAGTATTTTGCTCCACTTAAAAAATGGTTGGACGAGCAAAATAAAAATGTGCCGGTGGGATGGTAATCATTAGAAAAGGCTCTGCGATCATGACAGAGCCTTTTTAAAAAACTAGCGGCGATCGCCTCGAACAAATTCAATAGTTGGATTAAGACCAGTCATATCACATTCGTTATAACGATCATTATCCAGTTTCGCATTAACGATAAAATCAATATTATCGCCTTCCCAGATAAAACCTTCCACAGAAAGAGTTACTTCCCGTGATTGATTATAGACTTTGTGAGACTTTAAAATTTCTTTATTGACGCGAATTTCGAAAGTAGCGCCAACACCACATTTTCCGTCTAAATCTTTAACGATTGTACTGGCAACTACATAACCTTCTTTAGGAGCGGTAAAACGAATCAGACCCGGGTAAAGTCCTGGGGCGATCGCGTCGGTAAAGATATGTGGAGTATTATATTGGGCGCTTTTAAAACCTTTTAATTGGTTATCCCAAACAAGGTCGCGCACTTGCGTGCGATCATCGGCATTATATTCTTCCATTGGTCTAAACAATTCGCCGGCACCTTCACGACTATAAGAGAAAATGCTCTGGTTGCGCCGATCCTCACGACGATTGTCTCCACGACGGTCATTGAAACCGCTACGACCATCCTCGTGATCAGCGTGGGCAGCTGAAAGAACAAAAATGGTGGCAAGAGAAACACTGAGCTTGATTAAATTTTTCACTGTGGCACTCCTTTTGATATATAAATTCGGCGAACACCAATGCAGATCGCGTGCCTATCAGATTCTTTTTTAAATGGGATTAGGAGGGTGAAAAAACCAGAAAATGTCACTTTTTCCATACGAAGAGCCCCCAAAAAGGGCTCTCCGCAAACAGAATTTACCAGCGATCCCCACCACCTACATACTCAACCGTAGGATCGAGAATCGTGGAGTCGCACTCATTAAAACCGTTACCATCCAACGTTGCATTCACTGCAAAATCAATAGTATCGCCGGCTCGCACTGACATCGTTTCATTAATCGTCGTACCACGTGAATCTTGGTTGCGAATAACGTAGCTATTGATCACTTGATGATTAAACTTCAGGTAAAAAACGGCGCCATTACCACATTTACCATCGCCATCAGCGACGGGTGTGCTCACCCGCACTCGTCCAGATTGAGGCGCGGTAAAACGAACGATCACTTCGTTACCACCACCACCTGGGTGAACGTAGTTTTGGAAGACTAAAACATATTCCTCTTGGCCCTTATAGCCATTAACTTGGCTGTTCCAGCGTAAGGGTTGCATATTTTGCGCTTCTAAATATTGAAAAACACCGCCGCCACCGTTGCGGAACATTTGAGAATGTTGATAGTAGCCTCCGCGACCATTACCTCTGTCTCTGTCGCCGCGATCGTTGTTGCCACCGCCGCGACCGTTGTTATCGCCACCGCGATTCCAGTCACCATTACCGCGACCGTTGTTACCACCTCCGCGATTCCAATTTCCATCGCCGCGACCGTTGCTCCATTCGCCATTGTTAGTGCGGCTACGGCTATTGCTAAATCCACCACGTACTTGCGCCTGTGCTTCAGATGCAAGGGCTACGACAGACGCAATACTTAAAAATACTTTTACGATTTTAGTCATTATGGCACTCCTCATGTGAAAAGGTTTCCTCGCTGCTAGATATTGCAGGTTGAGTGCCAGGTGTGAGACGCGATTAAATGATATTTCGGTTAACGACAGGTGCATAATGCACCATTTGGTTTCAAAAAAGTTATTTTGGGCGCGAGTCGAGAAGAGAAATATATTGGTCTATTAATTCGCGACCATGAACAGGTGAGTAGTGGCCAGCAACGATGGTCTTAAATTTTAATTTCTTTAATTTCTTGAGCGTGTTCGCATATTCGTTGAGATTGGCATCTTCGATATTCCCCAGTTTTTCTTTTAAAGCGCAACTGCCATATAAAACTTTCTCGCGGGGAAAATAGACAAAAGTCCCATCCTCAGTGTGTGAAGGTCCAAAGTATAATACTTGAATGTTGCCGTTTTCCAGCTTGAAGTCGCCAGGAAAAGTCTGATCAGGAAGAGTCAAAGGCAGTGAAGGGAAATCAGGAAATGCTTTCTTTACACTGGCTATAATTCTTTGCCATTGGCTTTCCATCAAGTCATAGGTTTTTTGAGTTGAAAATATTTTGGCGCCCATACTTTTGAAAAATGAATTCCCACCCGCTCGATCGGGATGAAAATTAGTATTGATGACATTAGCGATGGGCTTTTTAGTTATTTCTTTTATTTTTTCACTAAGAACTTTTGCGGTTTCAGGGCTCCAAGTAGAGGCAATTACCGTCACATTTTTTTCTCCGACGTAGAACAGAGAGTTTTCTTTAGTGTAGAAGTAGTCTTCAACAACATATATTTTTTTGGTGAGCGGGGTGATGTCGATATTAGAGGCCAGAGTGTAGGAAACCAAGTAGGGAATAAAAAACAATAACATCATTTAATTTTAGGAAATAAATCGAAGCGCTGCTATCTGGGAAACCACAGTTAAACAGCGCAATATCAAATTTTTTGAACGCGCGCTCAAATTATTGGCAAGATTAGTTAGCCAATTGCCGTTCCAATCAATATAAGGACAATCCCGATAATTGAACCGCCGGCGATAATTCCCGCGGCAAGGGTTTCTTGGTTATCAACGAACGCGCGATAACCAAAAGTTTTTTTGTCCTTGAAATTCTGTCGGCAAACCCAAAAAAACAAGCAACCCATGGCCATTAACCAGGTGTCAGAAAAACGCAAAACAAATCCGAGACCAAGACTAACTCCAGAAAGTGGGAATCTGCCTTTGGTTTTTTGATTCAACATCTCAGTTAAAATACCAATGACAGCCCCAATAAGAGCGGCCCAT
>CAYPZY010000020.1:0-16522 GCA_964415155.1 uncultured Bdellovibrionales bacterium | reverse complement strand
GTTCAAGCTTCTGAATTTGTATTCCGCATTTAGCAAAAATGTGATTTGTATTTGCCAGTTCGTGGCGAATTGCCGATTCGGTCCAAGCCGAATTAGCCAAGCGAATTGTTTTTAATGAAACTTTTGTGCTTGGTTCAACTGTTTCAAAAATCATGGTCTCAGAAAATGCGCTCAACGAGAAAAGTAACATCAATGAAGAGATAGTTTTCATAAAACCTCCACCACTTTCAATCTATATTTGGAAGCCTTGAGGTGCAATTTTCTGACGGCAAAATGTAAATAAGTTACGATTCGCTGAAAGTATGTACGTATTCTGCGGCGAAATCACATACTCTTACAGCCAAGAGAAGAACCTAAATCGCAGGCACGACGGTAAAGCTCCCTGGCTTTTATTTCATTTTTTTCACTTCTGGCAATGAAACCCTGCAGGTAACAGCTTGATCCGTCAGATAGATAGCACCCTCGTTCGACAAAGGGTTTGGCTTCAACAAGACGTCCCGCCTCTTCCAACAACAATGCGGCTTCATAACAGGAGTAACCCGAACTGTGATTGCAGAGTTGGGTGTAAGCGGTCAATTTGTCAAAACGAAGATCCAGTTTCGCTTTCATGGCGATTTGTCGGTAACAAGACCTTTCATCGTGAGCATTGCATCCCTTCCCGTAAAAGTCGGCCGCTAGTTCAATCTTCCCGGCTTTCTTATAAACATCTCCCAAAAAGCGACAACCATCGCGTAAGCCTTGGTTGCAAAGAGATTTCATCCCGTCCATTTGCTCCAACCCATTTTGCGGAAATTCTTTAAAACGTACGAAACAGGCTAGAGTATCGTTTTTTGCACAAGCCATTAGGTATTTAGCTTTTGCCTCTTCCCTTTTGCCTGTGGTCAGTTCATGTTCCGCGATTCTTCGGCAACCTTCCCCATCGCCTAAGTCACACGCCTTCCTAAGATAGTCTTGCCGACCAGGTTTAAAAGTAAACTCATCGTCGATGGTCAAACAGCCGCGAGCAGAGCCAGAATTGCATGCCGCGACCAGGGCCTGTCTGTTTTCCAATGAATAATGGTAAGATGTGAGGACTCCTCCTAAATCAAGGCAAGCAGGTCCACTACCGAGGGAACATGATCGTTTTAATATCCTCTTTCCCTCCGCCAACGATTTTCGCGACAGACTTTTGTGCAAACCAAGATTGTAGCACGCATCCCTATCCTCTTTGTCGCATTGACTTTTCCAGGTCTGTAGCGAGCGATTTCCTTTGAATACTTTTAACAACTCGACGACCCGACAAGCTTTGCCACCGCTTTGGTTCACGCATGCAGACTCAACGAGGAGTTGTGCTTTGTCGCGATTCCCAATTAGAAACTCAACAAACGCGAGATAACTACAACCTCCAAGTGAATTTAAGGCGCAAGATTTTTCATAAAACTTTTTTGCAGAAAAATAGTCGCCGTTGTTTTCAGCGACAGCACCAGCTAAAAGGCAACTTTCAGGTAAACTATTTTTGCACTGGGCTTCAAAAATATTTTTAGCCGTCGTATAATCTTGTTGAAATAAATTAACCACGCCAACATAGACGCAACTATTAAATACTTCTGCACAGCTCTTTGTAAAAAGTGCCTTCGCTTCTTCAAGGCGACCAAGACGGTAGTAGACTGAACCAAGTCTATAACAGGCATAAGAATTACCGCTATCGCAACCTTTTTGAAACGAAACAGTTGCGGATTGAATTTCCTCCTTCTCCAATTGAATATCGCCAAGGTGTCCACAGGCCGCCCGTTCTCCCATTTCGCAAACTGATTCGAATGTCGATTGCGCTCCAGCCAAGTCCCCGGTATCCCATTTTTGCAGGCCCGAAACCAATCGCTCTTGCGGTTTCTGAAAAGAGGCACATCCAAACAAAACGGGAACAAGCCAAATAAAAATTCTAAATGCCACAACCACCTGCCTTTGTCGAATTATTCAAGGATTGATCGATCAAAGCAAGTTAATACAATAGAGCTTGTTTTGTTAATATCTGATGTGATTGTAGACAAAAGTGACTTGCCTCTTGCAAATGCCAGAGATCGATTTCGATACAGCCATCTAAGTCAGCAATAGTGCGCGCGACTTGCAGAAAATATTTAAGCCTTCGGCGAGATGGTCCCAAGTGGCTAAACAGTTTGACCAGTTCACCCTCATCGTAGCCGACGTCACGAGGCTCTAGAGCAATGTCACGGTTTAGCTCCACCTGACCCCTCACTTTTAAAGCAAATTCCTGAGCCAATCGAACATGGCTTTCTATGATATTTAATTCAACTGACAAGTTTTCTTCCCACTCATCCGCGAACGCGATGAGAGAAAAGCGATCGATCATCGGCCCGCGAAAGCGGGCCAAGTACTCACTCCTTTTACGCCGTGAACACTGACACTGATTTTGTAAACGCGGCACAAACTCGCCACAACGACAGAGGTTGGTCGTTGCCAACAACAAAAACTTGCAAGGATAGGTTCTGCGCTCACCAAGTCTCGCAATCGTGATCTGATGAGACTCGACTGGCTCGCGCAAAGCTTCAAAAACTCTTTGATCGAATTCCAAAAACTCATCCATGAGCAGAACTCCTCCATGAGCTCTGGTGATTTCTCCTGGATATGGAAGATTCCCACCGCCAATCAACGAGCGAGCGGTGATGGAATGGTGGGGACTAATCAACGTTCGCCAGGTACACGGCCTGGGAGAAACCATATATTTCTGTTGATGGTGAAACTCTTCCTGACTCGGTTGTTTCAAGATGTTTAAGATGGAGTTGGCAATGGTTGTCTTGCCACGGCCAGGTGGACCGACAAGAAGAGCCGAATGCTCCCCCGTGGCAATGATTTCCATAAGACGTGCTTGTTTTGCCGAGAAAAATATTTTTTCTAATTTAGGTCGTTGCCAATCTAACAAAATCTTTGCGCCGGCAACATGAGCGCCCTTGTTGAAGTTTCTTAAATTTTTAATCTGATAGGATGGGCAAATTAGGTTCTGTGCTACTTCTCCCCCACCAGTAATCAACATTTTATTTTCCGAAAGTGGGTGCAGTTTAATATCCGAAGGACATTGCACTTCACCCTCAAGATTAAGTTCGCCATAAACGAATTTTTCTTCATAACGTAAGTGTTCTGGCCACTTTATTTGCTTTGTCAGCAATAAGATTGCAAGAGCAACCGGTAAATCTAGTCCCTGACTAGTTTTTTTGAGATGATTAGGACGTAAATTAACGATAATTTGCTGACTAGTGGGAAATTTAAATCCCTGGCGGCGAATCGCTGATTTTATCTTAATCGCACTCTCTTTAATGGCAGCATCAGCGAGTCCGATAAAATAAATGGCAGGTAGTCCCTTGATAAGCGAGACTTCCACATCGACAGGAACCAATTCAGAATTTTTATTGATATGAATAAAAGATTTTAAAGTCATGGCGCTGGCAAAGGCAAACACCATGCCCTAATCTAAACTTATTGGTTTTCCTTTGGCGGCTTTATTCGAGAAAGCGGATGATGTTCTTGGACAGCCTCGGTCATATTCTTGTTAGCCACATTGGTATAAATCTGTGTGCTCTGAATACTCGAGTGTCCAAGGAGCATTTGAATCGAACGCAAATCAGCTCCCGCATCCAACAAAGCTGTGGCGCAACCATGACGAAATTTATGTGGGCTAATTGGTTTTTCAAAGCCAGCACGAGCCGACCACGCAGCCAACCATCGCCAAATATCAACACGGCTTGGTCGGTGACCCTTATCATTTACCAAAATCGATTGAATTGAGGAGTCTGCGAGGTGTGGTCTCACATTTTGAATATAATCACGAAGCTCAAGCACTAATTTTTCCGCAAGTGGAACAAGCCTTTGTTTACCGGCTTTACCCACTAAACTCACCCAGCCTTCTGTTTCATTAAAGTCCTTAAGGTCTAAACCAATGAGTTCGGAAACTCGACAACCAACACCAAACAGTAACAATAAAGTAATTTGATTACGTTTTGTTCGGCGCGGATCTTCAACCTGACAAGCATTATACAACTTATCAAAGTCTTCGGCCGTTAGTATTTGCGGCAATCCCACTTGCACGCGAGGAGGAGTGATCGTTTTGAGATCCGGGACTTTTTGTCCCCGACTTTCACAAAATTTGAAATACGTTCGCAAACTTGAAATGACTCTCGCCTGAGACCTTGTACTTAAATTATTCTGTTGTAAAAAACCGTAAAATTCAGAGATATCTTTATGGGTCTCAAGAAATTTGGCGAACAATTCCAGATCACGTCGGTAAGCTAAAACCGTATTTCGGCTTCGTCCCCGTACATGCTGTAGGTCTTCAAAAAATTCTACCCACAGGTCTAAGCTCATGAAGACAATTTGCATGTAGATGAAACAAAAAACAAGAATTTTATTTTTGCTGAAGTGCGGTTACTCGGCGCCGCCGAAGCCCACTAATGTAGCAATTTTTCCTAAGAGGACTTCGCTACCTTCAGAGTCAAAACCGTTAATCTGAAGTTGAATGACGCTTTGTAATAGATCGCCATCAACATCATAACTGCGCACGATTATTTCCGCGCCGTCAGAGGCAGTCATATGACTCGTGAGTTCGCCGGCCTCAACCCACGTTGGTTCGCTGGCGCTGTAAGCGTCATTTAAAAATATTTTTACTATTCTGTTACCTTGATGATTGATGTCGATAAGGAGTGCGCTTTGGATGCGATCTTCATAAGGAAGATCAAGAAAGAAGACGCGAGCGTGCTGAAGTGCTTCAGTAAAAACTTCCCCGCCAAGATTTTGCGCTAATCCCGCTTGACCAAGAAAGTTCCAGTCATAAATCGCTGCAACGTTAAATGCGTTGCCGAAATTTTCATTGCTCTCAGCAAAGTAAATAGTCGTATTTGGATCGTTAAAAATTTGGCGAAACCGTTGAATCTCATCGGGGCTGGTGGCCGTGCTACCTGCCGTGAGTGATTCTTCAAGCAAGGTATTTAATTGAGTACCATCAACACCCGCATCGCCGGTGCGATAGTGACGCGAACACGCCGCTAATGCCAAAAATAAGAATGATAAAAGGGCGATACGAGTTTTCAAGTTCTACTCCATCCTAAAAGTCGCATTATTACACTCGGGAATGATCGCGGCGCCCGCGATAGTCGCCTCGATAGCACCCGTTTGCATTTGTTGACCAGGTAAAGCCGTTGCTCCGTACATGCCAAAATATCCCGGTTGAATACCGACGTTATTTAACACAATCGAAATTGGAGAGCCGTTGTTGACACTGATAAATAGTGGCACGCTTAAGTTACCCGAGGCGTACCAGCCAGGCTGGGCCTGTTGCAGGTTATAAGTTCCGGGTGGAAGATTACAGCCCATGACATTGCCGATAACATTTAATGTTCCGCTGACCATAACAGCGCCAACGTAGGTCATTAAAAGTTCGCGACCATTTACGGTGTAACCAAATTGGTTCATCATTGTTCCGGCACCGTAGGGAGTTCCCGTCGCTTGCACTGTGTTCATGTTGAGATAAATTTCCATAACACGCGCCTGGTTGTTACCAGTATCAAGTGCGTCGTCATAATTTAAGCGCGCACCTGCCTTGGGAAGAGCTTGTCCCATCGAGGCTGTCATACAACCGGCCATGCCATTACAATTTTGTGCGATACCCAGCAGTCCTGGATTTTGTACTACCGGTCCTCCGCTGCTACTTTTACCGCAGCCGATAAAACCAAGCACCGCCACGGATGACAGTGTCACCGCCGCAAACCATGTTTTATGTTTTAATAAAAATCTTTTCATAAAATACTCCGCTATTATTTAAAAGCTTCGTTTAATTTTAATCCTGTAAAAGTTCCGAGTCGTTTGTAACCGGGCTGATAGCCAGTGGAGAGTTGTCGCATCTCGGGATAAATTCTCGAGGTTGGCGAGATTTGGTTATTCACCAAGAAGGCCCGGCAATCGTAAGGACCAAGAGATACAAACCAACAACGTTTGTCTGCTTGTGGCGCACCACTCGGTTCGAAATTTAAGAACCACACGGAACCGCTCAAGGAGACTTCAGTACCGCCGTCGCCCATGTCATTATTTCCATCGATAACCAAAACTACTCCGCCAGTAACACGTTTAAACCCACGACCAATATCTTCAAAAAAAGCGTGGAAAATACTATTACCGCCTGAAGTAAACCAATAGTTGTACTGGGCATCATTAGCATCACTTCCCGCAGTGAAGCGGTTAGAAATGTAATAACCATTGTCCTGATAGGAAACTGTAAGATCACCGGTATAAGTCCAAGTATTATTGACTTGGCCGATGTGGCTCATTGCTACTTTCACGCGAACATCAGTGGGATTGCCAGCGGGATAGTTGGCAAAATCGGTTAATATTGAAGTTGAATCAATAGTCAAAGCCACTTCGTTGGCAGCGATTGCCGGAATACCGCTGGCGCCACCAGGACCAGGAACGATAGGAATTCCCGGCGGTGTCGGCGCTAAATCGGTTCCACTATTTGCGCAACCAACATTATATAGAGCAAATAACAATGTAAGTGCCATCAGTGATTTTTTCATAAAGTTCCTCAATCCGGGCTCGCTTCTTTAGCTCGAAAAAGACATAAATTGTCATTTTCTACCCGTACACTACGTTATTAATTGAAGAACTATGCCAAGCCTCAAGGATTCCGTCTAAATGATTAAAACCACTTCGTTTTTTTAAAATTTCTTATTTTAGCGGTTTTGTGAGTCGCCGTTTTTGGGCCTAGGATAAATTTGCGCCTATCTTTTTTGATCGGAGATTCAAGGGCTTAGAGATTTCAACTAGTGGTTTTCAGCTGTCAAAACTTTTGACGATGGAAAATGGCGCCAAACCGTAAAAGTTAGCGCCATTAAAATCTATTTTAAAAGGCTTAATCCGCTTAAAACTACCGACGTCCAAGCCGCGTAGTTAAGACTTCTCATCGATGAATTCATCTCAGCAAGTTGCGAATTCATATGATTAAGCTCCGAATTACCGCGAGCCACTTCCTGCACCAACGCCCCAATACTGGCATTTAATTGGTTCATGCCCTGACGAAGATCCGCTCGTAGTTGATCAATTTTTTCAGAAATTTGATCGCCAATCATTGCCGCTTTATTGGCTCTCCAAATTTCCATATACTGCGGGTAGCTCTCAGGTTTTATATAAACACCAGCGGGAGTAACGAAAGCGTGATTTAGGATATTTTGTTTACCGATTTTAATGCTTAATTCACGGATCGCCCAAACAGACGAAGTATCTAACGGCATTTGGAACCACCCATCATTGATGACAGCTTTTAATGACTTCGAATTTTCTTCGACAAGCGCGTTGAAAACTTTTAGGTTATACAACGGTGTCTGTCCATAAGAGATAGAAATCCCAGCCAAATTTTTATCTTGAAGCCACAACTCCAAGGTCTCAAAAGCCTTGTCCGTATCAATCCCGCGTACCGTTTTAGGAAACTCTTCTCGTCCCGTAAGTTCTAGTTCCTTTTTGACAACTTCAGTTAAGTCAAAAGCCCTTCGATAAGAAGTCCCGCCACTACTTGTACCAACATCAATTACACCTTCTGGTAACTGTCCTGTGCGAGCTTTAAATCTCGCGATGGCCTTATTTTCTAACCCTTCAGTGGTGCGGGCTTGTGGCATTTTTTTACCGATGTTCAAGATTTCCTTTCGCGCTTTAATCCACGCTAGGAAATAAGGAGTGCGTGCGCGTAACCATTGGCCTTCCTGAGTGTTGAACTGGCGTTCTACTCCGGAATATGGTCGAGGAAAAAGTCTATCCAGTAAAGCTTCGACCGAGAGGTATCTACAATTCTCTGCTTCATAATTGCCATTCTCAACGGGGTAGGTGTTTAACTTTGCCATGATGGAGCAAACTTCAGCATGTCCCATTCCCTCTGAGGATTTCTTTACCAATTCATTTAATTTTGAAAGAAAGGTGCTGGCGGCACCTGCGAGAGAGTGAGTAGGAGGCAGGTGCCATGACTCGATGTAGGATTGTCCCTCGTAAGCATTCTTAGGATCTGCCTGACGCAGAAATTCGTTATAGATTTCATTAAACTCAGCGGTTTCGCGTGTTATGTCCAAAGGAACATTCGACGATATTTTATAGTCCTCAGCCAAAACACTTTGTGCTGTTAACACGATAGACAGTATTACAAATTTAAGCCTCATAATCACGACCGGCCTTTCTTAAAAAGGATTAGAAATCCTAAAAAAAGTTCTGTATCCCTTTTTGCAAGTAGGAAGCCAATTGCGATGTAACGCATTTTCGCAGTCAACCAGCATCTGCTTGTACTTTTTTCAGTTACAGCGTTTGTCATATCATCACTACTAACCTTAAGTTATCTATAGATTTTGAGGAGAGTTAATATGCGAATGAGTTTAGTGATTTTGGTGTTAGGTTTTTCACAAGTTAGCTTCGCAGACCTCTGGGACCCAAAAGATCCGTGGAAAAGTGAGAAAAAACCAACTGAGACGAAACCTTCAGAAACAAAACCCGAAGTTAAGAATTGCCCGATAGTTCCAGTTTCCAAGGAAACAAGAGATGTCGCGCAACTTCTTCTCAACAAACAATTGCAAAAATGCGTCGCTGAATTTCAAGAATCTGAGGCACAAATCGTTAGCGTCGAAATCAAAACGGGGGATGCTAAAACCACATGGTACAAAATCATTGGACAGATACCTTCTAATGGATTGTTAGCGGCAGGACCGGTGGAACTTGTTGTTCGCGAATCAAAAGTAAAATCACCTTTTGGTGGCGAACAGCCGGGCTACGAATGCCAAGTTAAGGCGAGTAGGAAAAGCCGCTGAATGAAGACAGTGTTTATCACTGGCAGTTCAACCGGAATTGGTCGCGCAACTGCCTTGCATTTCCATCAACAGGGTTGGAATGTTGCTGCTAGCATGAGAAGACCTGAACAGGAGACTTCCCTGCAAACACTACCGAATGTTTTTTGTCCAAAACTTGATGTTACCGATTCCGTTTCGATTCAAAATGCAGTCGCAGAAACTATAAAAAGGTTTGGCAAGATCGATGCTGTTGTTAACAACGCTGGCTATGGTTTAATCGGTCCGTTTGAGGGTGCCACTGAAGAACAAATAAAAAGGCAGTTTGCCACAAATTTGTTTGGTGTCATGGCTATGACGAAAGCCGTTTTGCCGCATTTTCGCAGTCAAAGAAGTGGTTTCATCGTAAATGTTTCTTCGATGGGCGGGCGAATTGTATTCCCTCTCTACAGTCTATACCTTTCAAGCAAATTTGCGTTAGAAGGGTTTAGTGAGTCTCTCATGTATGAGCTGGCGCCACTTGGAATTAAAGTCAAAATTATAGAACCCGCTTCGACTCACACCGAATTTGGCGAACGCTCTAAGGACACCACAATGGAGCAAACACCGGCCGACTATAAATCGCTTGTTGAAACTGGCTTTGCGAGAATGCACGCCCTTTCTGCTAAAAATTCTGCTTCGGCAGTTAAGGTCGCACGAACTATTTATACGTCAGTGACTGACGGTAGTGCAAAGCTACGTTACCCGGTTGGTCCCGGCAGCCGACTGCTTGGAATTTTAAGAAGAGTCCTACCCGATTTTTTGTTCATTGCCATCGTACGCTTTTTTGCCTTTGGCAAAAATTAAATTCGGCGCCTACAGCTGCCCAATGGTATCTTCTAGTTCGGCAAAATGATTTATCACGCGGTCCGCACACGCTTGTTCAAGTTCTGCCCGTGTTCCATATCCCCAAGAAACTCCAATCGTCTGAAATCCTACACTTTTTCCTGCCACAACATCGTGAAGGCGATCACCTATCATAACGGCGCGACCAAGATGTTTTGCAAGCGTCAGTTTTTCCCGAATAACAAACTCTGCCAATAGATCGGGCTTATGACCATTTCGTCCATCGGGTTCTGCGCCATAAATTCTGTGAAAACAGGAATCTATATTGTGAGCTTTTAAAATCACTTCAGCGAAATCCCATGACTTTGAAGTAGCTAAAAAAAGTGGATATTTTTTTGCCAGCCTCTGAAGAGTCACGCGGGCATCGGGATAAATTTTGTAGAGCTCTACACAGGTTCGCATATGGTGTTCCCGATATAACGCCACGAAAGAATTCCACACCTCTTTACGCGGACCAATTAAGAGCTGAAATGTTTGTATCAGTGGTGGACCGATTCCTTCGCGAACAGTTTGATCACTCGGTGATTGAATACCGAGTTTTTCGCAGGCGTAGCTAAGACTAGCCTTAAAGGCAGCAAACGGATCAAAAAGAGTTCCATCTAGATCAAATAAAACAATCATTGAATACCTAGTGTTTGGCGCAAAACTCTTGGTAATGGCCGATTGCGGGGCCAGATCGCCGCGTAGTGAATTTTTGCTTTCCAACCTTTAAACATCAGTGCTTTTAATCCCTGATCTTTAATAAAAGATTCCGGTAGCAGCGCCCACGAATCCGTTGCTCGCACACGTGAGATTGCATGAAAATACGAATCAAAAATAAATTCGGTTTTTTCTTTTATATTTAAAGCTGCAAGACTAGGGTGTCGCTCACAGACCTCAATCCCGTGAAAAGATTTGGCAGAGGCGCAGGGAAAATGAGACAGCTCCTCCAACTGTTTAGTCGCCGACAATTTTAAAATTGGATGCTGGCTTCTCACGCTGATAAACAAACCTTCTTCCTTTAAAATACTCTTTTCGATGCCGGGATGATCAAGGGGACTAATGCAAATACCAAGGTCAAGCTCACCCTTTGCCACTAGTTCTAGAACTTGGGCCGAACGATAACTGTAAAGTTCCAATCGTAAATCTGAATGTCCTTTTTGAATCCTGTGCCATTGAGGAAGAAAAATAAATTCCCCAACTCCATGCGTGATGGCAACACGATAAGTCCCCTGCCACTCAACATCCTTCGCTTGCATCTCTTCTTTAATGTTTTTAATTTGGCTGATTAAACTTTCACATCTTTCCGCTAAAAGTTTACCATGAGGAGTTAAATAAATATTTTTACCAACTTTTTCAAAGAGGTGACAACCTAGCTCTTCTTGAAGGTTGCGAATACTGTGACTAATCGCACTCGGACTAATGTTGATGGACTTCGCTGCCTTACCAATATGTTGATATCTTGCGGCCTCTAAAAAATAAAACAGTTGATCGGTTTTCATCGTTCTAAAATATTCATCATTTTTGCTGAAATCAAATCAATTTTTTAACCAGGCAGATCTTGTTAAGGTCCCCATCAGGAGGAAATATGAAAAGATTCATATCTATGGTTTTATTTTTGATAAATAGCGCTCAGGCCGCTCCCCTTAATGGCTTGGTTGCGCATGAATGGGGAACATTTACATCACTTCAGGACTCACAGGGCAAGACCCAAGAGGGCCTGCATCACGAAGACGAAAGCTTACCAGGTTTTGTCCACAGTCGAGTGAACGTCGCTGGAAATATCGCAGCCGCTGGTGGCCAGAGCTGTCGTATTTGCAAGGGAGACAACTGCTGCTCGTTACCGGGTTTTTTACATGAAACCGGTGCTTACATTCCAAGGGGTGTAACTCAAAAAATGGAAACACCCGTTATCTATTTTTATTCGAAAACTCCACAGAACTTACAAGTTTCCGTCGATTTTCCCCAAGGTCTTATTTCGCAGTGGTACCCAGCCGTGCAGAGTTTTAAACCTGACCTCAATGGTAACCAACAACTCTCTGGTGGCTCTCTTACCTGGCAGGTTCAGCTCAGCACGGAAAAGCTAGAAATCCCAAAAGTGGCGCCCACAAGCATTTGGCAACCTTCCCGCGAAGTTGCGGCCAATTTTTTAACGGCAAATGGTGAAAACGAAAGACTACTGTTTTACCGCGGCCTTGGTAGTTTCGAAATGCCTGTCAAAATTAAAAACCACGGCGATCAGATTACAATTACTAACTCTGGAGAAGAAAACATACCATCGGCCACGTTACTCTATAATGACGGTCAAACTGGTAGCGTCGTCTACGTTGGCGAAATTAAAGCAGGCGCAACAAAAACGGTGGATTTTAGAAGTCTGCAGAAAACTTCGATGGAAAATTACCTCAAAGGCGCAAGAGGGACCATCCATAAATCATTAGCGAACAGTGGCTTAAAAGACGATGAATCGTGGGCTATGGTAAATACTTGGTCGCACAGTTACTTCAAAACAGAAGGATTGCGTTTACTTTATGTTTTACCGCGAGCGTGGACAGATAAACTATTACCTCTCTCTATTACGCCGACTCCAGACGCTCTTGTAAGGACACTAGTTGGTCGAGTTGAGATTTTGACTGAGAGCGAAGAGAAATCATTGTTAGACAATCTCAAAAACGCCGAGAATTCAGGTAAATTTGATAAAACCCATTTGGGAAGATTTGCTGAAGCCAAACTTCGAAGGGTTCGAGAATTGACTGACAGCAAATCGTTACGACTATTTATCGACAAACTTATCGCTGACTTAAATTCTTAATCTCTGTTAGAGAGATCTAAGAAAACAATTCGCGATTCAGAATTTCGAACGACTCTTAAAAGGAGTCGTTTTTCTTTTTTCAAAGAGCTTTCGATTTCCTTTTCGGCGACTTTTGCGGAGGATACTTTTTTACGATTAATTTCAGTAATGATATCACCCGGGCGCATTTGTGCTTGGTTAGCGATGCTGTAGGGGACAACGTGCTCGACAAAAACCCCTTTAGTGTCCATCGCTACACCAGCTCGCCGTTTCATTTGATCGTTAAGATCCGCTAAAACAAGACCTGTTTTATTGCTGACTTCACCAGAGTTTTTACTGTTTCCGTTCGGGCCACCACGTTGTTGAAACCTTCTCTGGGCTAACGCTTCATCGGCGGGTCTTTGTTCAATAACTGCTGTCACATTCATAGGGCGACCGTCGCGAATGATTTTCATATTGGCTTTACCGCCGATAGGTAGACTACTAACCACAATCGTTAAGTCCTGACTGGTTACAACTTGTCTGCCATTTATCTCGGTAATTACATCGTATACTTGTAATCCCGCCTTCGCAGCAGGTTGACCTTCAATCACCCCCGCCACGACAACGCCATTGGCATTTTTAACTTTTAGCTCTTCGGCGATCTGCGGTGTCAATTCGCCAAATGTAAGCCCAAGCCAACCTCTGGAGACTTCGCCCTTTTCGATTAGCTGACGAACAACATTTTTCGCAGAATTTATCGGAATCGCAAAGCCAATACCTTGAGCGCGTGGGTCTATCGCCGTATTGATGCCGACAACTTGTCCCTTTAAGTTAAATAAGGGACCACCGGAGTTACCAGGATTAATGCTCGCAGATGTTTGAATAAAATCACCACTGATTTCGGGAATGTTTCTACCCAATGCAGAAATAATCCCCTGGGTTACTGTGTGCGAATGGCCGTAAGGATTACCAATAGCGATGACCCAATTACCTACTTTTAAGTCATCACTATTGCCAAGGCTGGCTGCCTTTAAGGGTTTGTTCCCAGGTGATTTTAATTTTAGCAATGCAACATCAGTAGTCGGATCAACCCCGACAATTGTTGCCTGTAAACCTTCACCGACTCTTTCGCCAATAAATTTAACTCTGACAATATCGGCATTTTTTCCGACGGGTCTAACAACGTGAGAATTAGTAATAATATAGCCTTCGCTATTAATGATAAATCCAGAACCAAGTGCCGTACTTTCTCGCTCAACAGGTTGTCCGTAAGGCATATCAAAGGGGTTGCCAAAAAAGAACTTGAACATATCATCGGGATCCATCGTGCCACCGCCAAACTGGCGACCGACTGCCACTTTAGACGTCGAATAAATATTTACCACCGTGGGAGACATCACTTCGGCGAGATTGGTAAAAAGCTGATCCATTTGCTCCGGCTCAAGACCAGGAACTTTTTTGATGGCGGGAGGCTCTTCAGTCCAATAATTTTTATTTGCGCTATGACTGTTTTCAATAAAAAAAGTAGCACTGCTAATTCCAAACGCCACAAGTAAAAAAGCAAAAAGGAATGATCTAAATTTCATAAACACCTCACAAGAGGTATTTAATTTATGCCTTTAAAAAGAAAGAGACAATTTATGTTGCATTGCACATCTTAAGCACAAGCTTTTGAGAATGAAGAAATGTAAAGAGATCGTAAATTTCTTGCGTCTCTAGCTGTAATTTTAGAGACTGGACGTTTTCGATAGCGATATTAGCCGATAAACCAAGTTTTAAAAAATGTAATAGATAAAACGAAGCCAAGGAGATTTCGCGAATACGAAGATCGTGATCGAATTTATAGAGCATAAAACTTTGCGGACTTTGCCAGTTAGGTGTCTCATAGGAGTTATTTTCCAGAGAGTTTTTGAAGGTATTCCAAACATTAAGAATTCCATAAGAATAAGACATAATTCTTAAATGCGGAGCAAATTCAATTTTAAAATCATGCCACTTCGAAAAGTCCTCAACCGTAGTAGCAGTAAGTTCGCGCTCATGAAACAATTCATTAAACTGCCACTCAAAATCTGCCAAGTCCTTTAAAAACGGAAAGTCTTTTGCGCTGGCCTGACGGCTTAAAAAGCGAGAAAACCCTTCTCCATAGTTGGACAAGTTGTAAACATGCGAGGGGTGCGCATGAATATAATCTGTCGCCGTTTTAATAAAAAGCTCATCCCCAAGGCACCAATGAGTTGTGGAAAAAATCTCGCCGAGGGCATCTACAAGACGCACCCGATAGGCGTTTCGATAAACATCCACAGCCTCACCGCTTTTCAGTGTTCCTGCCGGCTCAATACTTCGTAGAAATGCAGAACACTGAGTGTTATGTAAAATGGCCTGCATAAAAGAATCAAAGTCAGATCTGTTCACGATTTTCCTTAAGAATATTTTTAGCTTTCACCACTTCCTCTTCGAGCACGGAGAAGCCGGGAATATTTTCATCCCACTCGATAATGACAGGCGCACTTATTTCTTTAGTTAAATGACGATACAGCTGCCACACCTCGCTAAATACCTTTTGCGAATGGGTGTCAAATAAGTAGCTACCCTTATCGGAAAATCCCGCCAAATGAATCTGCTGAATTGATTCTTTAGGTAGCCCGTCAAGGAACTCATAAGGCGAAAACCGGTGATTTTGACAATTGACGTAGAGATTATTGAGATCGAGCAATAAGCCACAACCAGATTTTTTTACGAGATTTGCCAAAAACTCCCATTCCGACATCTGGCTACTACTAAAGCGCAGATAACTTGAGACATTTTCTAGTAAAATTTGTCTTCCTAGATAGCTCTGCACCTGATCCACCCGCTTAATTAACTCAACGAGAAGATCTTCTGTAAAAGGAATTGGCAATAAGTCATGTAAATTGACCGGTCTGATTCCTGTCCAGCAAAGGTGATCTGACACAATAAGGGGATCAATACGATCAATAAAATTTTTAAGATTTTTAAGATAGTTAAAATCAAGCCCGTTAGGATCAGCAATAGAAAGAGAGACACCGTGGGCCGCGATAGGAAAATCAGCTCGCATTTTCTCCAAAATCACCAGCGGCCTACCCTGTGAGTCCATAAAGTTCTCACTGATGACTTCGAACCACTGACAATGCTGATTCTTGCCAGCAAGCAATTGCGGGTAATGAGTGGGTCTTAAACCCACTCCAAACAAATCGTCAGTTAACGACTTTCCCTTTTTTTTCATTACACTCTTTCATGGTGACGGTTATCCAGCCTTTGCCTTTACATTCGTTGGCGCCACTGCAGCCGTGTGCGCCATCGACAGCACATTCTGACTTACCTTTGCAGGAATTAATTCCCATACAATGCACTTTTTTGCCATCGTCGGCCTTAGCAGCTTTATCGTCAGCTTTTTTTGAAGCCTTATCGTCAGCCTTTTTTACGGCTTTCTTTTCTGCTTTTGCGGGCTTCTTCTCTTCAGACTTCTCGCTAGTAGCAGATTCCTCTGCATTTGCGGCAAACATCATTCCACTGATCGCCGCAGCAATTAAAATATTTTTCACAGGCTTACCTCCCTCATTGGATTTCTATGAAAACGTCTTTAGCTGATAATATTTATTTTTGCTCACAGATTCATCTAATAATTTGACATCAGGCTATAGCGCAGCAATATTTGGTCGATGCAAGCGCGAGATCCCGTCTGCAATATGTTTGTGGACACCGACAATGCAAAATACAAAACTCAATATAAAAATCATGTTTATTATTTTTGCAATCCCAAATGCCTTCACAAGTTTGAGAATGACCCTGAAATATACCTGCGCCCGCGACCAAAAACTGAGCCAACCAAAGAAGCGGCGACAACAATCTATACTTGCCCTATGCACCCAGAGATTCAACAACGTGGCCCAGGGGATTGCCCCATCTGTGGCATGGCCTTGGAGCCAATCGGCGCAAGCGAAGAGGACAATAGGGAGTTAAAAGATTTCACCTGGCGATTTGGCCTGGCGGTTGTGCTCTCAATACCTCTCCTTTATTATTCGATGATTCGCATGCACGATCACAGCAGCTATTCGCTGCAGTTGGTCCTTGCTGC